>JABDLW010000729.1 GCA_013001805.1 Saprospiraceae bacterium
CCTCAAGGGTACGTTCAAAGAATGCCAGCAGATCACCGGTATTATCAAAACTCGTGGGTTCATAGGGGTTGACGGCAAAGTCAAGTTGCTCAGTGTTTAGCGTGACCCCAATCCAACCAGGTAATTCAGCGATATGGTTTGACAATCGCTCAATGGTCATACTCTTAGCATGGGGTTTCCACCCAAATTTATCTGCTGGTATGCGTTCCAGCATCTTTCTTGAAGTGGTAGCCTCCTGGTCGATCTCTCTCAATAATTCTTCGATCATTTTCATAGATTTTTTATTTTATGATCACAAAGAAAGCATAACCTGGTGACAACCCTATGTCAGCAACTTCTATGAATTTTCATATCGGTCTAAGATTTTCTGTGCCATTTCTACCACGTGATTTTTGAGATGGTCTGGCTCTATTACTTGTGCGTGTTCTGCCATCTTCATAATCCAGCGGGAAATACCGTAAATGGATGAAACCATAAATATCATTTCTACGACATCATCTTTCTCATTTTGCAGGACAAAACCTTGTTGATACTTTTCCTCTTTGATATACTTCGCTATACTGGCATTAATGTGCAAAACAACTTTGATGAGTCTTTGCTTTTTCTGTAGCGAAGCAAGATATTTCAGCAGGGATGGGTGTCGCTGTTGAAAATCTCGATCGGTACTATGGATTGACTGGACCCGGTCTGTCCTGAAAGTGCGATATCCCTGGCGTAGATGGCAGTGCGCGATTAAGTACCAATGATCGTTGGCAAAATAGATGCCGATGGGCTCTATGTCTCTTTCCGAGACCTCTTCTTTTCGAATGGTGGAATAATGGATGTGAAGCACTTTCTGTGCCGCAATGCTGTTAAGGATTTTTTGCAGCATATCCGGAGGGTTCATTTTGTGCAACGAATTTCGTGGAGGCCTTATCGCAATGTTTTCATCAACTTCCTCCAATAGTTTTTTCTCACTGGTTCTTAAAATGGACCGGATTTTAAACATAGCTGAATGGATCTGATCCGTGTTGTGTTGATCGGTCAATGTCTGCGCGATCTTTTCAGCCACAAGTAAGGAAAATGCCTCTTCCCGCGTAAACATCACGGGGGGTAATCGATAGCCCTCCATGATTGAATAACCTATTCCCGCTTCGCCTATGATGGGTACTCCCGATTCCTCCAAAGCTCTGATATCACGGTAAACAGTACGTAGGCTGATGTCAAATCGGTCAGCAAGGGTGCGAGCAGTAATGCGCCTTTTTGCCTGCAATTGAGTAAGCATGGCGGACAAGCGATCGATACGGTTCATAAATTGCGATATATATTTTCCATTATAAACATACATACTAAACTCGGGAGATCACGTTCGTGGGTATTCAATTGTTTTGGACAAGCCCGAATATTCTCGGGTTGAGAATACTCTTAATCGCGCGGCTAGGTACCCTCTTAATAATTCGATTTAAGTACTTTATTGACAGCGGTTTGATCATCAACTTCACAAATGAGAAAATAGCAACCCGGACGGTTATTAGCCAGATCTAGAGACACCATATTTTCACCGGCAGTCAACATTTGGTTTTGACGCTGAATTAATTGGCCTTGCAAATTCACCAATTTTAGGTGCACATTTTGCTGGCGTCTGATGTTTACTTTAATATTAAGAATGTCTTTCACTGGATTAGGGAAAGTAGATACTATGATATTTAGTGAGCTCACATCCGGATTTAAAGCAGTCGATCTTTCCAGTAGAAAAACGCCACCTCCGGCGGAGCCAGCAAGAATATTTCCATTTTCCGATTCGATGAGATTTACGATGGTACTGGTGGTCAGGCCCTCGGATAACTTAGTCCAGGTTTGTCCCTCATCTGGCGAGTGGGATATCCCCTCTCTTTCCATACCTGCATAAAGTGATCCATCGCTGGTTGCTAGTAATCGCCGGATAGGTCGCTGCGGACTGACGGGATATGAAGTCCATTGTTTGCCTTGATCTACCGATTTTAATATCGACTTGCCGGAAGCGGCATAAATATAGCCCTTAGTATCCTGGGTAAGATCACTTACACCAGGAATTCCATCAAGAGATACATTCCAGGTATCCCCTTGGTCCTCGGAAATAAAGATACCTTGATTTGAGCTGGCAAGAAAGTTACCTGCGGTTGTAATTTCCATATCTGTCAGGACGGAATTGCGCAACGTACCATCACTAATGTCTGTCCAGGTCGAATCGCTGGTATTAGAGACATATAACCCGTCGGTAAAAGTACCGGCGTATATATTGTCATTTGGGTCCTGGGCAAGAAATACGATCCGGAGATCAGGTAAACCAAGACTTCGGATCGATGCCGAGGTGTCTGTGATCGTGATCGCCATTACACCATTATTGCTTGCTGCAATGATCTTATCTGAGGCTTGGGTTAGCATGCTCCGGCTTTGAAAATGGTCATTGTCCACTAGTATTTCTAACCAATTATCTTCCATGGTTTCCCATCGATAAATCGAATTTTTGGTACTGACCAGAACATCACCATCGATATTTGCCATGCTCATAATCTCGGTAGCAACGAGTCCTTGCGACAGAGTAGATGTTTCTCCAGCTTGATTTATCTCCCAAACTCCATCATCTTCCATCGCAAAGATCAGATCACCATCTGTTGACTTCAGTAATGACGTAATGCCGTCCTCTTCCAAACCATTATTAAAAAATTCTAGCCACCGGTTGTCACGCTCATCATAAGAGAAGATTTTACCATCGAAAGTACTGGCAAAGAGGTTATTCGCCACGTCAAAGCTTATTCCCGACAATGGAAATCCACCCATATTAAATGTGATGTTCCGGAAATTACCTTCCAAAGAGTCTCCGAAAAACACTTGTTCACTTGTCAGATCAAGTACACAAACCTGATTTTGTGCATTTACTTCCATATCGATAATGAAATGATCCGACCCAATTGTGGGTACTTGTTGCCAATTAATCAATTCTGAATCCGAATAATAGAGGCCTTTATTAGTAGCTGCCAATATTTGACCTTTATGGTCTTCGACCAATTTTTGAATAATTACGTCATCCCCCAAAGAGCTTTCGACAGCGGTCAGGCCATTGTCATTAGAGACTAATACGGAACTACCTACACTTATTACCAATTTTTCATCACTTAAGGAGATCATCGTTCGTACATCTGTCCCCCTCGCCAATTCGCTTCTTTGCCAGGATGAAAACCCTGGATCCGTCCTGAATACAGTATGAGTCGTATCAAGAATGCTTCCAAGGCCAAGGTAGAGGGATCCGGAGGGAGACTGTGTGATCGTAAGAACGGGAAGGTTTTCGAATGGAGTAAGAACCAGTTCCCAGCTTTCATGAACGGCTCCCTTTCGATACAGATTTTCCTGATTTGCAGCCAAGAGTGTCCCACCGGCTTCTTCAAAGATAACTCGAATATGTCCACCCTCAGGACCTCCAATCGATCGCCATTGGGCCAATACTGAATGACTCAAAAATCCTATTAGTATAGCGACAAAACAGACACGCATCATGTTAATTTAGCCAATTATGTGCATAGCTGCGCATAGAAAGCTGGTCAATTACTCACATTTATGCTTCAGCCAATTCTTTTACTGCATCCAGTACACTCTGCCAGCCGCCTTGCGACTCACTTTCTTTATAACGTTTTTCTCCTTCAGCTACTTTAGCATAATCTCCCTGAGTCACTTTTAACATTGTTTTATCACCATCTTGAGCTAAAGTATAGGTTACTGTCAAATAGTTCTCCGGAATATCAGGATACTTACCTTGAGGATCTATTACCGTATAAACCAGCTTATGTCCGGGATCAATTTCCACTATTTCCCCCTTCACGTAGGTTACATCGTCCTGGCTACCAATCCATAAAATGCTATCTCCGGGCTTCCATTCGGATACCACAACACATCCATACATGTATAGCACGGTTTTCTCCGGATTGGTGAGTATGTCCCAGACCGCAGCAACAGGTGCAGAAATCAAGATTTCGTTTTCGATATTTAGTGGTGTTTCCATTCTGATCTAATATTTTTAAACAATAATAAGCTATTTGGTGTCGGGAAAATCGCAAATTATGATTATTTCTAATGGATTTCGGTGTGACTCCGAATGCTTTTTTTAATGGGCCGCACCACAGGTATCCAGTATAATGTGAAAGGGCATTTCCAGGTGGCGGAGGAAAGTTTTTCGATTTGTTCTGCGACAGAACCTTGCCAATCTGAATTTCTCATTCTAACTCGAAAAGGCAGTAATGTGTCTAAAAGGATAATCATCCTTGGTGTGGCAACGTATTTAACCAAAGAAAAGTGAGTAAATTAAGGTGTGGTGAATAATACTTTAGTCACAACCCATTCCTACCTAATATTAGGTATCAGTACATGCATTAATTGGTATTTTTGTCTAAATAAAATGAGCGATCCAAAAGTATCTTTAGTTTTATGCCAGTTTCTGACCTGGCGAGTTTGAGGCAAGATGGGGTCAATGGACTGGAACGCAGAATCGACTTCGCCTAAACTATTTTTACGGCATTGACTTACATTTCTATTGTACACCGATATTTAGTAGTTTGACGTGAATCGTGTTCGCATATATATTCTTGTCCTATTTTGCTTATCAAGCTTAGGTTTAATTACCGAACTTATTTTGCTGGGACATTTTGAGGATACCTGGCAGGTTACACCTTTTGTGGTTTTAGGATTTGCTGCCATTATAGGTGGTGCTGAGCTGCTTTCAAAACAATCCTTGCCGGCAATCTCTCTGAATGCTTTATCGGTTGTCATGATATTAAGTGGGCTAGCTGGTCTGATATTACATTTTCTTGGGAATAGAGCTTTCGAACTGGAAATGTACCCCGACCTGGCTGGCTGGGAGCTTTTCTGGAAAACACTTTCCGGCGCCACACCAGCTCTTTCTCCTGCATCTGCTGCAGGACTCGGTATATTATTGTGGATTTACGTAATAATTAGAGAATCAAATAATTAGAAAATTAAATATCTTATGAAAATAATTGCATTTTTATCATTTTACCTGCTTTTTATATCCTCGCCAACTTTTGGCCAGGTCGGTCACAATCAAGGTGTATTAAACCCCAACCGTGACGGTGAGGAGAAAC
>JABDLW010000806.1 GCA_013001805.1 Saprospiraceae bacterium
TTTTCTACTTATCGCATCCCAACATGCAAGTTCCTAAAACTGGCCGGATCTACAGCATTAATGAGGGCAACTATCCCTATTTCTCAACTGCGGTTAAATCTTATGTGGATTATTGCAAATCGATCGATGAGGAAACCGGACGTCCTTACACGGCAAGATACATCGGATCCATGATTGCTGATTTGCACCGCAACTTTCTCAAAGGGGGAATTTATATGTATCCCAGTTCCAGCCACGCTCCGAATGGGAAACTGCGGTTGCTTTATGAATGCAATCCTATGGCATTTCTGATTGAACAGGCGGGTGGTCAGGCCAGCGACGGTCACCAGCGGATTTTGGATATTATTCCTTCCGAAGTACATCAACGCACACCTCTTTATATCGGCTCATCCGATATGGTCGAAACTTTAAAAAATATGCTGAGAGAAGATTGAGAAGCCGATGGCCCGGTTCTTTCGTCCATCTCTCACTCTCCGTGAAGCAAATTTCGTTTTTAGGAAGATCTGCGACACATCCAAGTGTTAGTTCCAATTGTGTATCTTACATGTTCTTTTTCGTGGTTCTTTGGCCTAAATGAACCCTACAAGAATTAAAAATCTAATATTATGTCAATCCGGGTAGCTATAAAGCACACAACACGATATGATTACGAACGTCTTATCGAACTGGGACCACAGACGGTAAGGTTGCGACCTGCACCACACACCCGGACTCCCATCAAGGGTTATTCGCTGCGAATCCTGCCGGAAAATCATTTTATAAACTGGCAGCAGGATCCCTTTGGCAACTATCTGGCCCGCTTAGTTTTTCCGGAAAAGGTCAAGACATTTGAGGTGGCGGTGGAAGTTATTGCCGACATGGTGGTGATAAATCCCTTTGACTTCTTTATCGAAGATTTTGCCACCCACTTCCCCTTTTCATATCCGCCAGATGTGAAAAAGGAATTGAGCCCTTATCTGGAAATCATAGAACAAGGTCCGGAGCTACAAAAGTGGATTGCAGAAGCACAAAGTTTTAAAACCCAAGATATTACCACCATAGATTTTGTTGTGGCGCTAAACCAGGCATTAAATCGCCAGATCAATTACCGGATCAGAATGGAGCCAGGCGTGCAAACCTGCCAGGAAACACTCACATCAGGATCTGGTTCGTGCCGGGACAGCGCCTGGCTATTGGTACAGATTCTGCGACATTTTGGCCTTGCAGCCAGGTTTACTTCGGGTTATCTCGTGCAGTTAAAGTCCGATCAAAAAAGCCTGGAGGGGCCATCCGGTCCCGAGGAAGACTTTACCGACTTACATGCCTGGACGGAAGTATATATTCCTGGTGCCGGGTGGATAGGCTTGGATCCCACTTCCGGACTTTTTGCCAGTGAGGGTCATATTCCACTGGCATGCACTCCCTCACCTCAAAGTGCTGCACCCATTAGTGGCGTAATCGAAGCCTGTAAAACGGATTTCTTTTTTGAAAACAAAGTCACCCGCCTCAAAGAGAAACCCCGGGTGACCAAGCCCTACACAGACCAGCAGTGGCAATCCATTCTGGAGGTTGGGAACAAAGTGGAAGACGAACTAATTGCCAATCAGGTGCACCTTACCATGGGTGGTGAACCAACATTCGTCTCGGTAGAAAATCAGGATGCGGCGGAGTGGAACACAGCTGCAGATGGAGACCACAAGCGAAAGGTAGCCAACGACCTCTTCCTTGGTCTTAAGGAGTCATTTGCTCCCGGAGGTTTACTACACTACGGACAAGGAAAGTGGTACCCCGGCGAACCGCTGCCGCGATGGAAGTTTGCCTGCTACTGGCGTAGAGACGGGGAACCGATGTGGAAAAACAAGGCACTATTTGCCGATCCAAACAAAAAATATCAACTAACACCGGAAGATGGAGAACGCTTTCTACAAGCCCTGACAGGAAAACTCCAAGTAGATGCAAATGATATTTTGCCCGCCTATGAGGATCCGATCTATTTCATTTGGGAAGAACAGAAAATACCGGTTGACATAGATCCGATGAGCATCGATCTGGAAAGTAAACTCGAAAGACAAAAGCTTGCCGAACTCCTCAGTAGAGGGATGTCCAATCCGGTGGCACATGTCATCCCATTGCAGTGGGAGAAAGAAAGTCATTGCTGGCAAAGTTGCCGTTGGACTTTTCGAAGGAACAACCTGTTTCTCATACCCGGCAATTCGGCAGCCGGTATGCGACTACCCCTTGATGCGATCAAAAAAAGTGAAGTGGAGGAAACGGACGATATATATTTAGATAAAAAAGACCCATTTAGTCCGGATAATCCTTTACCGGGATATAACGAGTTAACTATTGACCATCCTGGCAAAAAGACAGCACGCGGTAAGAAAACAATATTTACAACCACACTGGTCATTGAAATCCGGGACGAAAAACTCTACGTTTTTATACCACCACTAGTGAGGATGGAGCACTATCTCCGACTAATCGCTGCCATTGAAGAGACGGCTGAAAAATTAAGTATGCCTTTGATTATTGAAGGTTATGATCCCCCCAGCGACAATCGTATGCAAAAATTCATGGTGACCCCGGATCCTGGAGTCATTGAGGTCAACATTCAACCGTGTAAATCATGGGAAGAACTTTTGCATGTATATGATGTCTTATTTGAGAAAGCAAGGGAGTGTAAACTCACCACGGAGAAATTTAATCTGGATGGGAAACACACCGGAACTGGTGGTGGCAATCACGTGACGCTAGGAGGTGATAAACCCTCGCAAAGTCCGTTGCTAAGGAGACCGGATTTGTTGCGAAGTCTAATAACCTACTGGCAACATCATCCATCACTTTCCTACCTTTTCTCCACCCAATTCATTGGTCCTACCAGCCAGGCCCCACGGGTAGATGAGGGAAGAGATGAAATACTGTATGAGTTGGAATTGGCCTTTCAACAAATACCTGACAATCTCGCAGAAGATCAGGTTCCTTATTGGCTAGTGGATCGATTATTCCGCAATCTATTAATTGACGTGACTGGTAATACACACCGGGCAGAATTCTGTATCGACAAACTCTACTCTCCTGATTCGAGCAGTGGCCGTTTGGGTATATTAGAATTCAGGGGTTTTGACATGCCGCCGCACAAACAGATGTGTATGGTGCAGTTGTTGCTGATCCGGGCTCTTGTATCGCGCTTTTGGCAAAATCCCTATAAGAAAAAGTTAGTCCGGTGGGGTACGAATCTCCATGACCGCTTTCTACTACCACACTATTGCTACCAGGATCTCTCTGAAGTCATTTCCGAACTAAATGAAGCGGGATATGGATTTGATATCGATTGGTTTGACCCATTCTTTAGTTTTCGTTTTCCCTTCCTGGGTGAGATCCAAGCCAACGACGTTCACATTGAGTTGCGGATGGCCATTGAACCCTGGCATGTGCTGGGGGAAGAGATTTCCAGTACAGGCACTGCAAGATTTGTCGACTCTTCTCTGGAGCGAATTCAGGTAGCCATCTCGGGTCTAACCGATGGCAGATATCAATTGCTGTGTAATGGCTGTCGCATTCCGTTACAAAAAACTGCTACTCAGGGAAGTTATGTGGCCGGTATCCGTTACCGTGCCTGGCAACCCCCTTCAGCACTGCATCCAACTCTTGGGGTAGACACCCCCTTAGTCTTTGATTTATATGATACCTGGTCAGATAAATCCGTGGCTGCCTGTAAATATCATGTATCCCATCCGGGTGGACGCAACTATGACACTTTCCCGGTGAATAGCTTTGAAGCCGAAGGACGGCGGACCTCACGCTTTTTTGATTTTGGACATACCATTAACCTGGTTGAGCCTACATTAATCACACCGGCAGCGGGTGGCCGGTTTGTCACGCGCATAAATAATCCTGCCAAGAAGATTAAAATCAATCAGTTAAATAGTCACGAATACCCGCACACGATGGATCTGCGTCGCTACAAAGGGATGCCCCTATAGCCTGAAAAATACTGAATTGTTGTTTAAGTGCGAGACAAACAAAACCTATCTTCGCTTCTATGCTAAGCAATTACGTAAGTGATCAACTGGTAGCAGACCAACTATTCTTTGATGAACTGGTCGATGAGAACGGTGATGTTTGGGCTCATTGGCGTAAACTACTG
>JABDLW010000807.1 GCA_013001805.1 Saprospiraceae bacterium
CATCCAGGCAGGCCAGACCGCCCCAGATGCTACAATCGGGACAGCCGAAACAAAACCCGCCCGATGCAACGATTTGTCTGGTGGGAATTCCGGTTTTAGCGGGACTTTAAGTCCAAAGCCTAAATTGGACGGTTAGAACCACAATTACTGAACAGACCGATTGGCAAGATTCAAAATTGGGCATTATTAAAATGGGGACGACGGAGATGTGAGTATTAAAAGCTTTGCACCTAGGCCCAAGAGAGGGTTGATGCCGTCTGTAAATGGAGGGACCTTTGCCGAAAATCAGGGAAAAGTTGCCAAGATGGCCCTTAATGCTGGAAAATTTATGTAAAATTACAGATTAATTCTATCTGCTAATACCAAAAAAACCAAATGGATGCTTTTGACACTGATGCTATATAGGTTTCATTTAGAATGCTGCTTCGTATGGTCACTTCGGAATGCCGAAGAAAGGAAATATTAACTTGAGCTGAGAGAGAAGTAGTTCTAAATTAGGAGAATAAATAGCATTAACAGTTTGCATGCAAAAATCAACATCACTCAAATATCAAGATATCATGTCTAAATCATTCGTTTCAGTCTTGTGTTTAGTATTCATAGTGTTTTCTGTAGGTGTTCAATCACTATATGCACAAGGATCCGGTACTATTACAGGAACCGTTGTTGATAAAGCTTCTGGGGAAGAGCTTCTGTTTACCAACGTTCAACTCGAAGGAACAAGTCTTGGAACATCTACGAATGAATTAGGTGAATTCACCATCCATCAGGTGCCAGCTGGTGACTATACATTGGTCACCACATATATTGGCTATAATCAGCAATCTATACAGGTTTCAGTTGTTGCGGAACAGACTATTGAAGTTGAAGTTGAATTAGAGTATGCCGGTGTTTTAGCTCAAGAGGTTCTCGTAACTGCACAAGCTTCAGGACAGATGTCTGCTATTAACAACCAGCTAAATTCTAATACCATCAAAAATGTGGTGTCAGCAGATCGAATACGAGATGTTCCTGATGTTAATGCAGCTGAATCTGTGTCAAGGCTACCCGGTTTATCTCTCATCAGAAATGGGGGAGAAGGACAGAAGGTGGCCATACGTGGTGTCTCGCCACAGTATAATGTGACGCAGGTTAATGGTGTGCGCATGCAGTCCACAGACCGTGATGACCGCAGTGTGGATTTGAATATGATCGCACCAAACATACTTAGCGGTATTGAAGTTACCAAAGCTTTGACGGCAGATATGGATGCAGATGCAGTGGGTGGGACGGTAAATCTCAAAATTGGGAAAGCCGCTGAAGGATTTCAAGGCAAATTTTCTTTACAAGGAGGATATGGCTCGCTAGCAGAGACCTATGGCAATTACCGGGCAACCGGTTATCTAAGTAATCGCTTTTTCAATAATAAGTTTGGCGTTCAGGTTTCTGGATTTTTGGATAATAACAATAGAAATTCAGATCAGGTAAATGTTGGATATACATTAAATGAAGAAGATGTCTTGGTAGATGGTTTTATTCCGATCGACCTCGCAGGAGTGACCATGAGAGATAGGGTTACGGACAGACAGAGAACAGGCGGTTCATTAGTTTTTGACTACCAATTTAAAAATGGCTCATTAATCTTTAATAATTTCATTAGTCAGCTCGATGGGGAATCACTTTTACAGCAAAATCAATTTTCACTGAATGGCAATCAATGGTCAGGGATTACAGAACAAACTGAGTCAAAGAATACGGTATATAGTAATGCACTTCAAGGTGATTTTGATTTTGGATTTCTTAGTATGAATTTCTCTGTTTCAAATTCAGTTTCAAAGCAGAAAGTTCCACACCATCTGCAAATGCAATTCCAGATTGCCCAGAATGCAGCAGGATTTTCAACACCGACGTTGGAAAATCCGGTCGAGTCGACATGGAATAATTTGTTAAGTTCTGCTGAGGTGATAGATGGCCCGACGGATAGAAGAATATCAAGGTTTGAGACTTTACTCAGAGATATTACCGAAGAAGCACAGGAGGTAGCGCTGAATTTTAATGTACCTTTCAGCCTGTCACAAAGTATTTCCGGTATATTCAAGTTCGGTGGTAAATATGTTCGGAATTTTAGAGACAATGATGAAGAGCAAACATTTACTGATCCGGACAGGAATCCACGAGGAGAAGAATTCTTAGCACTGGCGAAGGATTCTTTATGGACAGATTTTGGATTTGAAAATATTGATAGGAACCTGGGCATTAGAGCTTTTTTGTTTGAAGATCCGGATTATGATGTGGGTGATTGGCTCGACGGTGATGCGGGCATTAGTGATTTCTTTTTTAAAGGTGATATCGCGACAGCGAATGAATATAAAGAATTAGCCGAGAGAGCTGGGTATTATGACTCAGAACCTCAAGAATCTACGCAGCGCGACTATACGTATGAAAGAAAATTGAATGCATTTTATGCTTCGGCCGAAGTGAATATTGGCAAGTATGTGACATTGTTTCCGGGCATACGTTATGAAGAATTTGACTTCGATTATCGCGCATTTGAGGTACTAAGATGGGGTCAGTATTATTTAGACTTTGATTCGGAAGAAGTAAAGGACGATGAGGTTGGCGGAGAAAACTGGTTTCCCCAGTTGCAGCTTCGGGTGAAACCCACGGACTGGTTAGATGTCCGTTTGGCCGCTACCAAGAGTATCATATATCCGGATTACCGGGCTGTTTCACCATATATATATATCAATACGTTCCAAGGTCCTAGTATGAATTTGGGGAATCCTGCACTGCAACCTGCATTGGCAGATAATCTAGATGCGTATGTTTCAATTTTCGACAATAAACTGGGATTGTTTACCGCCGGATATTTTTACAAGGAGATAGAAAATCTTATTGTTTCATCGGACTTCAGAACCAAAGATCCGGCAGATATCAATAACCGTTACGTTATATCAAACACTTCACAGACGGCTGTTAGCACCTGGATTAATTTGGAGGGTACTTCTACAGTGAAAGGATTTGAACTGGATTGGCAAACACGTTTATATTATCTTCCGGGATTCCTCAAAGGCATTGTCTTAAGCGCTAATTATACACACCTTAAATCTGAGACCGAGTATCCATTGCAAACAACTCGTAAAGAGGGATCAGGGCCGTTTGCCCCGACCGTCTTTATCGATACCACACGTACGGGTAGGATGCCGAATCAGCCGGATGATATATTCAATTTCACCCTAGGATATGATATCGGTGGTTTTTCAGGAAGGTTATCCTATCAATTCACCGACAATATTCTGGTCAATACGAATAGGACTTTTAGAGAACTGGATTCTTTTACGAATTCATATAGGCGTTGGGACTTCACAGCATACCAGAAACTACCATGGCTTGGCGGAGGACTCCAGGCGTATGTCAATATCAACAACATTACGAATACACCGGATCGTTCATTTACTAGTGAATTGCAGTTACTTTCTGGACTGGAATACTATGGTAGAACGGTGGATATAGGTCTTCGCTATTCGTTTGAATAGATAACTAATTTATTTACAAAGTACGTTGGTTTAAAACATAAATAAGGATCCAACGATTTAAACAGATTTCAACAAAAAAAGGAGTAATTATGAAAAAAACATTTACATTATTAATTATGATTGGCGGCCTGTTTTCGGCTTTACAGGCACAAACTGCACTGGATCCAGGCCAGTTTGTAAACACTCAGATCACTGGTCCAGGTGTTTACACGGTGGAAGCTGGTCAGTTTTATGCTTTCGATGGCGAAATTGATTTGACTTTCGATGTTACGATCATAGGACCTGATCAAGGTTGGATGATGGACGTAGTTGATCCACCGGTTTTACTGGGGACACTCTCAGCTGATGGCTCAGCAAGGCGTTTCTTTGAACTTCAAGAAGGGGGAGCGCTGACTGTGAAGAATGTTCTATGGAGTGGAGCAAACAGCAATGGTGAACTTGTTTCTGATTTTGTTCAAAATACTGCCGGTGTCAAGATTATCATAGATAACTGCATTTTGGCTGACTGGCAGAGTTTTACATTTAGAAACAGGACCAAAACGGCGGATAGCCTGGTGGTGACAAACTCGATTTTTGTAAATGGTGTGCGAACCCGTTTTTCTCAGTGGGGTGGCTTTCCGGTCCGTTGTGATGTAGCTC
>JABDLW010000831.1 GCA_013001805.1 Saprospiraceae bacterium
CACCGTAATAACTGGCTCCGGCTTCTGATCGAGAAGGTGCAGGATAACTTGAGGCAGCTAATCCACATCTTCTGGGACCTGGCGTTCCTCTGGTCACCGTATATAACGCATTACCGGTTCCTGGTGGGGGATTCAAAATCATTTCATTGGGCTGACCACTATTTAGATAGGCATAAACTGCATTGTAAATATAGGGTGTACCCCATGCAAATTCGTCAGCTAGTGCAGGCCTGGTGCCACGACATATTTTTTCGAATTCCAGTTCTGACATGGGTCTCAGTGCGGTCCAGTCTGCATATGCCGCGATATCTGCGAAAGAAAGATAATTGCACGCCCTGTCGGGTGTCGATGTCACATAAGTATTTGGCGGTACCCCGTTATCATCAATGTTGAAATTATTCGATCCGGTAAAATTCGGAAACCGAGCTGCTCCGGCAGCCGGACTGATATGATTGAGAAAGTCAGCATATTGGCATTGGCTGATTTCGTATTTCATGACAAAGAATGGATCGAAACCTTTCGGAAATGTCGCAGGTAGAGTCTGGATCACAGAACTGTTGAAATCATCCATTGGACCTCCAAATCCCACACCATTACTGTTGCCGAGATTTGATGAGGGAGTACCTCCCAAAGTGAGTGCGCTTTCTGAGGTGATGTTAAACGGGCTGATAACCGATCCAGAAGAAAAATTGGCCCCCGGGGTAGGAGAGCCGTCTCCAACGAAAAAGGAACCACCTGGAATATAGACCATTTCGATGGCGAACACGCCGACTTCAACAAAAGCATCGTCGGGGAAACTCGTAGCATATTGCCATTGAATTTGGACCCCGGTGTAGTTGACATTGCCTATTCCATTGCTACTTCGTTGCAAAAAGGCCCCATAGCCTTGCGAGGCTGCTTCAAGCGGAACGAAAATAGTAGAACCGGCTGGAGCCACAAAACCAGAGGTAGAAATGATACCATGCAGCCAGTTGACCTGCGGATCCACTCGATATTTCACAAATATCCAGGCTGCATCGTAATTTGATTCTAAATTAGACGTACGCCAGGAATTATCCCACGCAACATCAAATTGAATCTGATAAGTATTATTTACAACATCTTGGTTTGTCAGAATGACATTGCTGACTCTGATATTATTAGCTGAGACAACAGAGAAAACAAGATCGACGGATAAAGCACATAATAATGCCTTCATTTTCAATGAGATTGAAATTTGTATTGAGAGAAACAATTTCCAGAATTGTACTAGTTAACGGGCACTTTAGGTTAACTATATTCTCCGATTCCAGGATGGGGGACTTGGGTTAAGGAAACCGAAGCCTTTTCGCAGTAAGGGAAGAATTATCTCTGAAAATTAGAGAATTACTTTCATCCGTGCATCTTTTTAGTCGAAATTATTTTCTTAATATTTCTCTTGCTGAAACTCCATCTTTCTGTCCTTTAAACGGACATTGGGCAGCTCTCATCAGCATGATCATCTTACACCTCGGTACCCATCCCGCTTTGTCAACAAATCGGAGGAATATGGATCGATCCACTGGGCAAATTACCCCACTAGTCAAATTCTGGTAGATTTGCATCACCAATCTATTCTCGTAATGTCTAATATTTTACCCACGCAAAGAATTGAATTTGATCTGGACAGAAATCAGACTTTGCCAGTATCAGATCAATTTTATTTTCCAAAGGATTCTTTGGGAGATAAGACATATTTATGTGGACATTCGCTGGGCTTGATAAATAAAAATGCAGAGCCGTATTTACGGAAACAACTAAATAATTGGAAAAATTTAGCGGTAGAAGGTCATTTTAAGGGAGATTCTCCCTGGATTGAATACCTGGCGGCCATGGATACGCAAATGGCGCGTATCGTTGGTGCTAAAGAAAATGAAGTAGGGATCATGAACTCTCTCACCGCTAATATTCATTTTCTCTTTTCTGGTTTTTATCGTCCCGCTGGCAACAAATATAAGGTCATCATGGAGGCTACAGCCTTTTCCAGTGATCATTATGCGGTGGCTTCCCATCTTGAGGTTCGGGGTGTAAAACCAAAGGAGGGGATTATTTTCTGGCATCCCAATGAGGCCACAGGCTTATATGAGGTGGCTGACCTAAGGCAATTGGTCTCGAAGCATGCGGACGAATTGGCCTTGATTTTTGTCGGGGGAATAAACTATCTCAATGGTCAGTTTCTGGATATCTCAGCTATCACAGAACTAGCCCATCAGCACGATATCCTGGCCGGGTTTGATCTGGCCCATGCAGCGGGCAATGTCTTACTCGATTTGCACAGTTGGAATGTTGATTTTGCTTGTTGGTGTACTTATAAGTATTTGAATGGTGGTCCGGGTAGTCCGGGCGGAATTTTTATACACCAACGACATCATGGACGGCAGATATATTTTAAAGGATGGTGGGGCAATAGCATGGAGAATCGATTTGAGATGCTAAATCATTTCACTCCGGAAAAGGGGGTTGCCGGTTGGCAGGTGAGTAATCCGACCATTTTAGCTTTACCGCCTCTCAAGGCCAGTTTGGAGATTTTTGATCAGTTTGGAATGAATCAGTTAAGAAACAAATCGATATTGCTAACCAGTTATCTTGTGGAAGGATTGAATAATCTGAATCGTGAAAATTTTGTTATAAATACTCCAGTTCAGGCTGAGATGCATGGGGCAATGATTTGTCTGAAGCTGAAATCAAAAAGCCAAGATATTTTTGACAAGATTTCAACTGAAGGGATTATCACTGACTTCCGGAGTCCGGATACAATCCGGTTGGCACCGCATCCACTTTACAATTCATTTGAAGATTGTTTTCGCTTTCTGGCAGCATTCGAGAAAGCTCTGGGATGATATTTCTGTATTCACTACTTGATAGCAACAGCTAGAGAAGCGATTAACCTTGCGGGTGCATTGGCAAAGCTATATTGTTGGCCTGAAAAAACAATATGATCACCAAATTTGGTAAAATTTCCCTCATAGCGGATATCAACCATGATGTTGAGTAAGTCGACTCCGATACCCGCTTGCCATCCGTAGGTCAAATCTGAGAATTTTTGGTCATAATTTTCAAATTCAAAAAGCTCCGAGGTGCTTTTTAGAAAATAGTGTCCCACGGGTCCGGCCATGAGTCGCATTGGTCCAGCCTTGAGGCCAAACATCAAAGGAATATCGATGTTTTGGTATTTTTCACTGAAAATGTCGGTACTGCCATTATTTGTCTGTCCAAAACTGTAGTCGACGCTATTGCTGTTAAATACCACTTCAGGCTGCAAAACAAAAGAGCCGATCTTACCCTGCAAGACGAGACCAATATGATAACCGTACCTGGCATCCTGGACGTCAAGTAAAAAAGTACTTCCGCTTTGGTCAATGCTGATAGCATCACTTACACCCAGATCATAAGTGCTTATTCCTCCTTTGAAACCAAATCTCAACTGTGCATAGCTTGAGTTTGCTCCCATTGTCAGGAGAAGACCTAACCAGATGCATGTTCGCAAAAACGATTTCATAGTTTTGACGTGTGAAGATCTATGCAGGCAAAACGCAGGCTTATCAAATCTATTTGTTTGTAAGAGCTTAAAAAAGGGTTTATTAACAATCTTTTAAATTGCATCACAAAAATCGCAATTATTTTAAGAATTTCTTAGTATGAAGATTATTGATGTTGAATATAAGGGCAGTTACCCATCCCTGAGTAAGATGCCTGCGACAAAACTGGGACAATTTGCTTTCATAGGTCGCTCCAATGTGGGAAAGTCCTCCATGATCAATATGCTGACCAACCGGAAGAGCCTCGCAAAAGTGTCAAAACAGCCCGGAAAAACGCAAATGATCAATTTATTTGAAGTGGATCAGCATTGGACGCTGGTAGATCTGCCTGGATACGGATATGCCAAGCAGTCAAAGAAAAAGCGAAATAGCTGGATGATAATGGTGAACAACTATCTGCTTAGCGCTCCGGAACTCAAAGTTGCCTTTGTACTGATAGATTCCAATATTCCACCACAGACTATCGATCTTGAATTTATCAACTGGATGGGTGAGAAGGGGATTCCTTTTTGTATTGTATTTACAAAAATTGACAAGTTGAAAGCTGCCCGAATTGAGCGAAATGTCCAGGTCTTTAACGACACCATGTTATTGAATTGGGAGAGTCTTCCTCCCCAGTTTAGAGTCTCGTCTGTCACGGCACAAGGAAAGGAAGAGTTACTGGAGTACATTGAGACCTTGATTTGATCCTGCAGGCAGCCGGTGACAGATACTGTCTCAAAAGGAAGTCGTACCTTGGTAGTAAGAATACATGAGGTTGATGGAAGAACAATTACAGCTATATCCGCATATTTTACCAGATCTGGAGGATTGGCCGATCTATAAACTTAGCCTTAATCGCCGGGATTTTATTGAGGAGATTAATGAGCAGACTATCAACCGGCTGCACGATAAATATCAAGGTGATTTTGGAGATCTGCTGGCTAAGACAATTTATCAGGAGAGGATAAGGATGCGCGAAAAGCCCTGGAGGGTAGATCCACCTAATGAGGCGCAATTTTGGAAAAAGTTGCGAAAAAAATTAGAGGAAGTTGCTTCACTCAATAACAATGCAGAGATACAGGCAACACAGCGCGAAATCCTCTATAAAATCACTGATCGTTACTCGGAGGAAATCGTAGGTTCATTTGTACCCGAGACCTTTCTGAAGGTGCGTAAAATCCTGACGGCATTGTTTAAGAGGCTTTTAAGCAAAAGAGGGCAGAAGACGCAAAGTTGGGGTAAGAAAAACCAATTGTACCATCGCATCAAGACATATGGTGACATTGAACAAATAAGATCCCTGGCTCAAAAGGGTACGATCATTGTTGTGCCGACTCATTTTAGCAATCTGGATAGTGTCCTGATCGGGTATGCTATTGACCTCAAGGTTGGATTGCCATCGTTTTCTTACGGAGCGGGTCTCAATCTCTATAATTTTGGGCCAGCTGCATATTTCATGAATCGTCTGGGGGCCTATCGGGTTGATCGGCGTAAAAAGAACCCGGTATACCTCGAAACCTTGAAATCAATGTCCACCATCTCCATCGAAAAAGGCACTCACAGCTTATTCTTTGCCGGAGGTACAAGATCCCGTTCCGGTCAGGTTGAAAATCGACTAAAACTTGGACTCTTAAGCACCGTTGTTGAGGCGCAGCGCGCCATTTGTGAGAAGAAATTGGACAATAAGGTGTTTGTCGTTCCACTGGTACTGGATTATCATTTCGTACTGGAGGCCCGGTATTTGATTGAACAGCATTTGAGGGAGATTGGGAAGGAGAAATACATGGAGATTAGGGACGACTCCAAGAGTAAGAGAAAGCTGTTAAAATTTCTAATTCAATATTATAATGAAAGCTCTGAGATTGTCATGTCCTTTGGTAAACCTTTTGATGCGCTGGGAAATTTTGTCGACGACGATGGCAATAGTTTTGATGAGCAGGGTCGTGCGGTTGAGATCAGCGATTATTTCAGATCAGATGGTGATGTCTCTAAAAACCTGCAAAGGGAATCAGTCTATACCAAGCTTCTGAGTAATAGGATAGTAGAGCGGTTCAAGAAAGACAATATGGTGTTGACTTCTCATCTTGTGGCCTTTACAGCTTTTGAAGTCTTATTACGGGAGCAGCCGCATTTAGATTTATTTGGCATTTTGAAATTGCCGTTTGAGGATTTCTGCATTGAAATGGCTGATTTTGAACTTTACTGTAGCAGGGTCCGCGCCAAACTACTTCAATTGGAAGCCAGTGGTGATGTCAAGATATCGGATCCCATTAAATGGGAGATGAAAGCCGTAATTGAAGACGGCATAGCTAAGCTGGGTCTTTATCATGCGAAAAAGCCATTGAAAATCTCAAAAGAAGGTTGCATCACTACAGAAAATCTCAAATTACTTTTATACTATCATAATCGAATGATTGGTTATGGTGTGGAAAAAGAAATTCATAAATCAGGTTCTAAGGTGACTATGATTCAGCAGCAATCATAGTTTCGCCAGCATATCATTATTGCTGGTTAGAACTATCGAAAAAAATAAACCTTGAATTTTATAATATACGACCTTGAGGCAACCTGCTGGCGTGGTGCCCCGCCAAATAATGTTCAGGAGGTCATAGAAATTGGTGCCGTGCGAGTCAATGGATACGGTGAAGAAATTGGTACGTTTAATCGATTTGTGAAACCACTCGTCAACGCACAATTGTCGGCTTTTTGTACCGAACTTACCAGTATCGAACAATATCAAGTAAACTCTGCAGAACTTTTCCCCAGAGTTGTAGATCTTTTTTGGGATTGGGCCGACCTCGATCTGGATGATTATATGTTGGTCTCATGGGGGAAGGAAGATCAGCAATTGTTGCGTAATGATTGTGCTTTACACGACCTGGATGATAGCTGGTTGGCACCTCATCTCAATTTGAAAAAGGCATACCGGAGGTTAAAAAGACTATCAAAATATACCGGACTTATGAAGACACTGGAGAGGGAAGGTCTGGAATTTGATGGCACACCACATCGCGCGATTTATGATGCCATTAACACCGCTAAAATCTTTCTAAAGTACAGGGATGAGTGGCCCCATTAATTTTTTAACTGCTTATGTTGAATTAAAAGTGTCAAATTCACGTTATCTGACTGAATTTTAATAACGACTAAATATTAGATGAACATGATAAAATATGCTATTCTCTTTATCGTCTGCTGCTTCGCAGGAACTGAACTCCAAAGTCAAATCATGACCCAGGGAACAATCACCATGGAGATCACCGATGTGCAAGTGGACAATCCCGAGATGGAACAGATGGTAGGAGCAATGAAAGGTACCAATCAAATGATACAGTTTGACCAGCAGCACCAAAAAGTCACCATTGATATGATGGGAGGGCTGGTGAAGGTCCGTACATTTCAGGATTTCGATAAAGGTACATCGGAAAATTACATGGATATGATGGGTCAAAAAATTAAGATGGAGTCACAAGACATTGAGGAGACTAAGAAGCAGGCCAAAGATATTCTTGGTGACACCAAGGTAGTTTATGACAAATCTGATAAAAAGACAATCCTGGGAAAAAATTGTCATAAAGCTTCCCTCACTGTTGATGTGGAGGGACAAACCATGAAAATGGAATTTTACATAACTGATGAAATTAAAGTACCGCAGGCTTTTATTCAAAATATGGGCGGGATCGAGTTGTCAGGAACACCATTGCAGACAATCATGGATATGGGTGTAATGAAACTTACCTACACGGCCACGGACATCTCCAATGAAGTAGATCCCGGCTTTTTTACCAAACCAGAAGGTGACTACAAACAAATGTCGGCCGAAGAACTTAAGCAAATGGGGCTCGGAGGTCAGCTGGGCTTCTAACCGTGTAATAGATTTGAATCAGGATTGGCGGGGATAAAGACCTAAAATCTAGTTTCCAGATAATTGGGTAGCATGGCTCTCCAGGTAGGCCAGTCATGTGTCATATCGGGGCCCCAGATATCCAACTCGTGGGGAATGCTTTTATGATCCAGTAGCCTCGAGAATGCTCTGGCAGATTCGGGTGATTCATAAGCACCGGATCCGGTGAGGATATGGATGTGATCACTGCGTCTCATGAGTTCCAGTTGATGGTGGTCATGCATATTACCCAAATAATGGATTGGTGAATTAAAATAGACATCATCGTTCCAAAATCCTTTGGTATAAGTTGTGAGATCATAATCACCGCTCATGGCAAGGACACCATCAAACAAATCGGGACGCCGAAAAAAGAGATTAGCCGAATGCAGAGCACCCAATGAAGCCCCAGCCACAATGATGGGAGTCTCGTTACTGGTGCTATTTTTTATATAAGGTATGACTTCCGTAAAGACATAGTGATTAAAAGACTGATGCTTCATAGCCTTATGGTGAGGAAACATGTCGGGGTGAAGCCAGCTTTCTGAATTGATGCTATTAATACTGAAGACCTTCACCTTACCTGAATTGATGTGGTGAGATATGGCATCAATCAATTGAAATCGCTCATACTCAAGGTAGTCTGCCGCAGCGGTAGGTAATAGTAATAATCCGAATCCATAGTGACCGTAGGTAACAATTTCCATATGTTTACCTAGTGAGGGACTGTGCCAGCCATCTATAAATCGTTGCATAATAAGGGATCGAATTTAATGTACAATCACATCGCAAATGTACAATTAATTTTATCCTACTTACTGCGGATAAACGATTTTGCCTGATGAGGTTTTCACCCGTTGACAGAAAAAAAGCCATGAAGAGTAGTCTCCTCATGGCTGATGAAAAATACGGGTCTTGAGCAGACGTACTAAGGAAGGCTTATAACGTATTTTTACTCAAGACTCTTGAATCGCTTAAAGAATGGAAGGAAATAATCGTACCAGAAATACATATAGGTGTATTAATATCTGCGTGTATATCTGATTTCGATTGTCTTTTAGCAGTACATTTATTATCCTGTATTTGCCTGGCTTTCGAGATCCATTAGTCCTGGTGCTCTCTGATCTGGCAATTTCTTGGTGTAGTTGTTGCGTAAAGTCATATTGACCAATTATCTATCTTTGCGATTAACTACTTTCAAGATGAAGAGATTTATTTATTCTTTCCTTACAGTGATGTGTCTCAGCACCCTTGGTCATGCCCAAACGATACAAGGTCGCTTTTGCCTGGAGTATTATCCACAACCGCTCGTGGAGACTTATGTGGACTCGCTGGTTAGTTATCTGACGAAGGAACTTTCGGATGGAGAAAATCCGTTGGATAGTATCACCGAAGATTACATTGAGCATTTCTCATCTTTGGCCACCAGAAAATCCAAATGCGTATATTTTACATCTGATACCATTCTAATTCATGAAAAAGTAGACGATGAGCTGACAAATGCATATATGATCCTGCCTGCATTAAATCAATTGATCTCAAGAGATCAGGGAGGTCTGGTCCGCCAAAATTATTTTCTCGAGCCCAGTGCTGAGTTAGGCTATTTTGACTACACCATTACAACTGATGAGAACGACACCAAATTGATTGAAGGATTTCTCTGTTACCGGCTTGATTTAGTGGAATCTTTCTACGCACCAAATGAGACCTCACCCCGCGAAAAAAAATACACGCTATACGTCACTGATGATATCGAATTGCCAGGTGGTTTTGTACTCGGGAATAATTTAAATCGTATAATTGGCTGTCCACTTGAGATTCAGGAACCATTAAATTCAAAGGTGAGTATTGCTTACCGTGCAAAAGGACTCCGGCTTAACTTGCCGGATGGAGTCTTTGGATCCCTCTAAGAGGACTGAGAACCAAAGCAGTTTTGCATGAGAAAATTCATACCCTTCGTTTTAGTATTAACATTTCTTCCACTTCTCATTCATGCACAGCATGAAGATCGCAAAATTCAAATCCGTGCATTTTACGATCAAACCCTAAGCAACCGGCAGAGCTACCAATGGCTAGAAGATTTGTGCTCCCTTGGGCCCAGGTTAAGTGGTAGTGAGGGCTCACTCAGGGCAATTGAATGGATGAAAGGCGTTATGGATACTTGTGGATTTGATCGCGTTTATTTACAACCGGTTAAGGTACCTCACTGGGAGAGGGGAATTCCTGAAAAGGCGGAGATTTTAGACAGCAGAGGACTGAGATATGATTTAAATGTCCTTGCCATTGGGGGTTCTGTGGCAACACCTGAGGGAGGTATCCTGGCTTCGGTTGTTGAAGTTCCTTCCTTAATGGCACTGGAAGACCTGGAACGTGAAGAAGTGGAGGGCAAAATTGTATTTTTTAACAGTATTTTCGACCAGACCAATATCAGTCCCGGTGCGTCTTATGGAGCCGTCGTGGCCTCCAGGGCCGAGGGTGCCATCAGAGCGGCTCGCAAAGGGGCCGTAGCTAGTATTATTCGTTCGGTGTCCTCAGGGTTTGACGATGTACCTCACACTGGTAGTGGACATTACGAGGCCAGCACTGATTCCATACCCGCAGCGGCTCTGGGAGTACAATCAGCCGACTTGTTGCACCAAATTTTGCTGCGCGATCCGCTTGCCAAAGTATATCTCTCCATGCACTGCCGATGGCACCCCGATACCGAATCTTTTAATGTCATAGCAGAGATAACAGGGAACGAACGCCCTGATCAAATCATTGTCATGGGTGGACATTTGGATTCGTGGGATGTGGGTGTCGGCGCACATGACGATGGAGCTGGATGCATGCACACATTGGGAGCCCTAAAATTATTGCTGGATCAGGGAGTTCGGCCCAAACATACAGTGAGGGCAGTTATGTTTATGAATGAGGAGAATGGACTCCGTGGAGGCATAACTTATGCCGAGCAAGCGATCTCCAATGGGGAAGAACATATTGTTGCCATTGAGAGTGATGCAGGAGGTTATTCGCCGAGAGGATTTGGAGTGAGCGGCAATGCTTCCCAAATGGAGAAATTGGAGAGCTGGGTGGGCCTTTTTCCCCGCAATACCATCTCCTACATTAGCCGGGGAGGAGGAGGTGCGGATATTGGTCCGCTAAACCGGGCCGATGGAACTCCGATGATAGGACTCATTGTTGATGGTCAAAAGATGTTTGATCTTCATCATTCGGCTAATGATGTTTTCGAAGCTGTGCATCCCCGTGAACTAGAACTGGGAACAGCGTCTATTGCGACGCTTGTGTATTTGATAGATCAATATGGACTTTAAACTCGCAGTGATCTACCTACTGCTTGCGTTCTTGCCTATGCAAGACACGAATGTGCATACATTCTACATCAGTGTCTGTTACATCACGCAGGAGGAAGAGCAAGTGCAGGTGGACTATCGAATGTTCAAAAACGACCTGGATCAGGCTTTACGTGCAGCAAAGCGCATCGAGCCTGAGATGCCGTCCTCCGACTATTGTGCTGTCGTTGCACTATATGTGCAAAACCATTTTCAGATTAGCACCGATGCGGATACCATTGCTTTTAATTTGTTGCAGTGTGATTTGGCTGGAGAGGGTCAGCTTGAGACAGTCACCTGCAAATTGCAAGGAAGCATGCCATCCGTATACTGGTCAAATATGCGGATAAAAAGTACCGTATTGCTGGATGAATTTGAAGACCAGGTCAATATGATGCACGCGAAAATTAATGGAATAAAGAAATCCGTGAACCTTGACCGCGACAGAATTTCGTTTAATATTCCCTAATGCGCGTTGAGTGACTCTTGATTTACCATTATTCAAGGCCTCACGTGGCCATCACCTCGTACCAACCACTTATAGCTGGTGATTTCCCTCAAACCCATCGGACCTCGGGCATGTGTCTTTTGTGTGCTGATGCCAATCTCAGCACCCAGACCAAATTCACCGCCATCAGTATATGCTGTTGAAGCATTGGCATAAACCGTTGCAGCGTCTACAGACCGCATAAACCGTTCGATAGTATCCTGGGATTCGGCGATGATGGCTTCGCTGTGTTTTGAGCTGTATTGGTCAATATGGTCTAGGGCTTCAGCCAGTGAATCGACCACTTTTACCGACAATTTCATAGACAAAAATTCGGTACCGAAACTTTCTGCCACAGCAGGAACAAGCAGTAGAGGATCATAATGATTCCGAAGGACAGCAAATGCTTCGGGATCAGCATAGATGGTTAACTGGTGTTTCTTGTCTAGCCCAGCGAAGATCTTGACCAAATCTTCTTTACGGTTGCGATGGATAAGCAGCGTGTCCAGAGCGTTGCATACACTCACCCTTCGCGTCTTCGCATTTTCTATAATGGCTTGCCCTTTAATTAAGTCAGCTGTCTGATCATAGTAGGTATGGACAATACCAGCACCCGTTTCAATCACCGGCACCTGGGAATTTTCCCGGACAAAATTGATCAAGCCAGACGATCCGCGAGGTATTATTACGTCAATAAGACCGACAGCATTAAGGATGAGCGGTGTTGCACTTCGCTCACTCGGGGCCAGATACACACAAGCAGCAAGGCCGTATCTGTGAAGAACTTCGCGGATGATTTTAATAATAATTTGATTTGAAAAGTGTGCATCCCGGCTACCTTTTAGGACGGTAGCATTTCCCGCCTTAAAGCACAGTGAAAAGACGTCGAAAGTGACATTTGGCCGTGATTCATAAACCACGGCAATGACTCCGAGAGGAACGGTGATTTTGGTGAGTTGCAATCCTGATGGAACTGACTTTGATTCGAGAGTAATACCAAGGGGTGAAGGCAGTTTTGCCACTGCGCGTAAGTCTTGTTCGATACCAATGAGTCTCGATTCAGTGAGCATGAGGCGGTCATACTTCGGATCATTGGGGTCCATCCGGTCCAGATCCTTTTGATTTTCGGTCAATATTTCGCCACGGCGCTGAGCAGTAAGATCAGGTACTTCATCTATGATCCTGTTGACCATTCCAGGTTCCAAATCCACCAATTTCCGCAGTGATTCCTTAACCTGCTGTAACTCCTGGGTCACAGCTTCAACTTCGTTTTGAATCATCATTTCTTTCATAAAGGATTACTAAATAGTCATAATGTATCAGGGCTTTCTGTTGTTTTTGTCCCAGGTACTTTTCCAGCGTTTCCGATGCATACTGAGCTTTTCCAATACCCACGAGAGCCTCATTCTCACCCAAAATATTGATCAGGTCACCTTTTTCAAATGGAGCAACGATTGAACTAACCCCAACGGGCAATAATGATGCGACTTTATTTCCGTTTAAAAGTACACTTTTTGCTCCTTCATTAATTACAACGGCGCCGGTGGTGGCTCTGTCCTGGTAGGCGATCCATTTTTTTACTGATGAAATATTCTGCTGCGCAACGAAATGGGTGCCGACGTGCTCGCCAGCATATATTGAATCAATGATGCCCGGCCTTTTTCCATTAGCAATATATACGTCGATGCCGGTTGAAGCCAGTTGTTTACTCATTCGATACTTGGTCGCCATGCCGCCGCGGCCAAAACTTGAAACCTGACTAAAGACGTGTTGTATTGTACTTCCGGGATCTATCTTGCTTAGAACCTTGGCATCGGGATCAGCCGGATCACCCAAATACACACCTTCAACATTGGTCAGAATATACAATGCCGAGGCTCCCATCATACTTGCGACCAGACTGGCCAATTCATCGTTGTCCGTAAACATCAATTCGTCAACAGCGATCGTATCATTTTCGTTGACAATTGGAATTACATTTTCATTTAGTAGCGCCAGAAAGCAATTACGCATGTGCAGATAATGCTTGCGATCTCGAAAATCTTCTTTGGTAGCAAGAATCTGTGCTACATGAATGCCGGATTTCTCGAACAGTGTCATATAAGTTTGCAACAGTTTGGGTTGACCAACAGCGGCCAGTAGTTGCCGGCGCTCGACTCGTCCCAGAGACTTGGAAGTGGAGTTTAATACCTGCCTGCCTGCACCTACGGCACCTGAACTAATTAAAATTACATCTACACCCCTGCGTTTAAGATTTACTACTTGGAGTACCAGCGATGCAATCATGGTCTGGTCAATCATCCCCAGATCATCAGATAGCACATTAGTTCCAACTTTGATTACGATCATAAAGGCCTGTCATCAAAATTGCCAAAGATACAAACCTCCCAGAATGAGCAATAAAAATGCAAAACCCGTTTCCAGGTTGATCTTATAGAATAGAGATCCCGATTGCATTCGAAGATCGGTTAGACTACATAATATTTCCTTCTGGTCCTGGACCTGACCGCGACAAAGTGGTTGAACGAAAGTTCATCCATTTAACTTTTCCATTTAAAACGAACGGACGCTTCCAGATCCGGAGACATTGGAATGCACCTGGG
>JABDLW010000834.1 GCA_013001805.1 Saprospiraceae bacterium
GAGATTATCTGGCCATCAAGAGACACGACAGTGTACAGCTGCTCCTACGAAAATATTGTTACTGAAGGACCGAGACTGAAGCACCTGGATGATTGTCGCGAAATCGGTATCCATCACAAAGATCAGATTGTGGAGGTACTCTACAACGCTGATAGTATTTGTTATAAAGTCATTCGCACCTGGGCCATCATTGATTGGTGTCGCCAGAATGCCCCGTATCATGCCGATTGGATCGATGATCAGAACTTCCACTACTACGAGTTTGATCAGATAATCTACGTGAAGAATCAATTTGGACCAGAAATTTTCGGTTGCGATCTGGATACGGTATGCATTGGGAGGTATTGCACCGGTTTACTGGAAACCAGCATCACGGTTACTGACGATTGCACCCCAGTGGAAGAGATAAAGATCTCCTGGGTGCTTTACGAAAAGACAGACTTTGGCTACCTTCCGGTGGATCAGGCGGACAGCAACTATGTCTACGTCGACGGACTACAAATCGGAGCATATAAACTCGTCTGGAAAGCAGAAGATGGATGCCATAATGTGACTTTCTGTACCGATCACTTCACGGTAAAGGATTGTGTGAAACCAACAGCTGTCTGTCTTACCAGTACCACTTTGAAATTACTTCCCATTGATTTGGATCAAAATGGCCTGATCGATACGGCCATTGGCCAGCTTTGGGCCGAGGAACTCAATGTAAGTAGTTACGATAACTGCTTTAAGGATATTGATTTTCTGATCCGATTAAAAGGAACCGGTACGCTCAATTCAGATGGGGTTTTAATTCCACCTGATTCAACCCAGACATTTTTAGACTTTGGTTGCAGCGACGTTGGAAACCAGGAAGTGGAGATGTGGGTCGTTGACGCAGCTGGAAATGCAGATTACTGCGTGGTCAATGTTACGATTCAGCCACCGGTTGAAGGATGCCGCAATGAATTAGGTAAGGTAAAGGGTATAATAAGTAGCATGCAAGGTGCAGGAATTTCTGGTGTCTCCATGTTAATCGAAGATGCCGGAGAGGGCAGATGGATCAGCGAAACAAATAAGGAGGGAAAGTATGTTTTCGAAACATTTGCCATGGATGGATCCAACTACCGGTTATGGCCGGAGAAAACGGATGATCCAATTGACGGCATCTCT
This sequence comes from Saprospiraceae bacterium, assembly GCA_013001805.1. Lineage (GTDB taxonomy): Bacteria > Bacteroidota > Bacteroidia > Chitinophagales > Saprospiraceae > JABDMH01. The sequence goes on from JABDLW010000834.1 coordinate 1,153, forward strand.
ACCAAAGATGTAATAAAAATATCAAAACATTTACTTTCTAAAGAGCCATTGAAGAATACATTAGAGTATATGTCTGCCGATGCCAATGGTGACGGTAATGTTTCCGTGTTGGACATCATTAATATCCGAAAATTAATTCTCGGTAAAATTGATGCCTTGCCCAATGAGAAACCCTGGCAATTTTTCAACCAGGAAATGAACCCGGTTTCTGAAATCTCACTTGCACTTGATTACAAACCCTTGACATCTTTTACTGGGATCAAGGTTGGCGATGTTAATGGTGATATCACCAATTATTCGAGAAATGGGAGAGGAGCCAAGCCCACGCATAAATGGCATTATTACGACCGCAAATTCGAAGCAGGGGAGGTACTTAGTATTCCGATATTCTCAGCATCGGACCTCCTGATTGAAGGACTGCAATCGGAACTGGTAGTTGACGACCGGGTATTAAAATTTGTTGGATTACAAGGAGTGAATATAGATATAACTGAGGATCATTACCATCTTGATGAATCGAGACTGTCTCTAAGTTGGTTTGAAACATCAGGTTATCACATGGCAGATACGTTGTTTAGCATTCAGATACAGGCAGTCCAGGCTGGCACTCTATCCGATTTTCTGTCACTAAGTGGTCGACGCATTAATGCTGAAATATATCCCGTGCTTGATGATCCGGTAGATTTAATGCTTGAGGCACTATATCGGGAGGCTGACGTAGCTGTTGGTCAGAATTTTCCGAACCCATTTAAGAAGATGACTACTATAAGAGTCTCCATGCCAGAACCTGCCGAAGGTCTGCTCAGGATATATGATCTATCTGGCCGTGTTTTTATTGAGCGTAAGGAACAATTCCTATCAGGAATAAACACCCTTGAAGTTCAAGCGGCCGACCTTAATCAAGAGGGGTTATACTTCTACGAAATTACAGTCGGTTCAGTTCGTCATATCAACAAAATGATGTTCACAGAATAAGCGTGCACTAAGATTTACCATTTGATTACTCAACTAAGCCTCTTCGCAAGCATTGCGGGGAGGCTTTTTAGTGCTGTGAATACCTCAATGAATTACCTTTAAATATATTTATATATGTGAAAGATATATGTATATTCGACCTAGAATTGAGGTATTTATAACCGAAATCAAGCGAGATGTAAGTGCAACCAGGAGTTATTCAGAATATTTGAAATATGTTTCAGCATTATAGTTGTATTCTCGTTTTATCTCGGTATTTTTGTTTCAATTTGACGTATTGAAAAAAAACCTATAAGTAAGAAAGACGTGTGTAATTGTTTGTCGCTCACAGAGATACAGACAATTTAGAACCAAAACTGTAACACCATGAAGATATTTGCCTTGCCACGGCTAGTAAGCATTGCTGTCGGCTTTTTTCTATGTTTTCCTTTCTTGGATGCCCAGGTGACTATTCAGACTTTTCATGATGCCAACAATAATGGCATTCAGGATCCTGGGGAAAATCTGATCACTGGATTGATTGTCACGGCCACCGATGTCAGTGGAAATACTCTGCCACTACTGGATGATGGAAACGGTACATTCTTTCTGCCCGGGGAGCTTGTGACCAGTAGATTACGTATCAAAGTAGAAGGTTATGACGGATCACCATATCAAGCTGGTGTCGCTGGTCCGACTTCCGTATTTTTTGTGGAGAATGGGGCATCCGTGCTGGTTCCCGTAAGCACCGGTCCTAATTTTAGTGTTGCGGAGAGCCGGATCATGATTCCTTGCTACGATGGAGGACCAGCGGAAGGCAAGACGAGTCCTGCCTTCGTATCTTTCCCGTATACAGTGGATGGGATTGCCACTTCAAAAGGAGGATCTGAAGTAGATCCGCAGACGGATGCTGAAACTCAGGAAATCGGTTCTACCTGGGGTGTGGCTTATCAAAATACGATGAAGCGAGCCTTTGCTTCTGCCATACTGAAACGCCATACGGGCCTCGGTCCCGAGGGCACCGGAGGCCTCTACATGATCGATTATTCCGGAAGTGAACCGGTGGTCTCAGCCATGAACTTGCAAGGCATAGTACCATCAGGTAGTAGCACACCAATTGACTTCGGCAGTATCACCCGAAACGTGGTGGATGGAGGGGTCGATGAAACACAACCCAATGCTTTGACCACTGATCCGACACGTGCCAGCTACGATATGGATGCCTTTCCCAAGATTGGAACAACATCCTTTGGGGATATTGATGTAGAGGAAGATGAACGCACTCTGTGGATGGTCAACCTGCATCAGAAATCTTTGATTTCAATGGATGTATCAGATGTCGCTGTTACCCCAGGTACCCAGACGATAAAGCACTACCTCATGAGTGATATGACGGGTCTGCCTAATCTCAATTACCGGTATGCAATGTGCATTAATACCGGCGGCAATTTAAATGGAACCGGGGCAGAGCCATTCACTGATCATAATCGGGTAGCATGGGATAAGAATAAATATTCAGTAGGTGGCGGATCCCAGTATTCACCAGTTACCGTCACTAATTTGATGAATGCGACTGACAAGACTTCGGAGAGCTTATTATATCATTCTTACCGGAGAGGTCCTGAATTCAGTTATGAAATTCCGGTCCCGGTAGCAGAGACATACACGGTGACCTTGCATTTTGCTGAACCGAACACCTACGCTGTAGGTGATCGGATTTTTGATATAATAGCGGAGAACACGGTGAAAGCCAGTGCCTTTGATATCGTGGCTCATGCCGGCGGAAACAGAAAGGCGACGACCATGACCTTTGAAGTTGAGGCCATGGATGGTGTTTTGAATCTTGATTTTGTTGCCAAACAAGGAGCAAAGGTCAAGCAGGCATTACTCAGCGGGATTGAAGTAATCGGTCAAAGTATTATGCCCTCCGGAGAGCTGCGACCGTGGGGATTAAATTTCCACAATGGTCTGGGATATCTCGGAGTGGTAGCAGATGGATCCATTTCCAAATCTCGTGAGCATTTGTTTGGTTTCGTCCTGCAATTCGATCCGCAAAATATGGAAGCAGGCTTCACCGAAGTGCTGGCATTTCCACTGGCCTATCCCAGAGAGCGGGCTTCCAATGCCCATTTACCGCAGCCACAACCGCTGCGATCTGCGGAATGGCAGGCCTGGGTCAGCGAATGGGAATCAACCGTGATTCAGACCAAGCAAGAACAACTATCCGCTTCTGGTGCTCTTTTGTGTGCTTATCCACAACCTTTGATCTCGGATATCAACTTCACTTCAGATGGTGGAATTGTGCTGGCACTAATGGATCGTTGGGCGCATCAGGTCGGTTATCGTAATTATCCCGGAATTGTGGGCGATCAGACGTTAATAGTGGGATACGCAGCAGGTGATATTTTACGTGGATTTGATGATCAGGGCATCCTGCGGCTCGAAACAGAGAATTTTGATAATGGAAATTTTTTCAGAAAGGATGATGGTCCAAGTTTTGAGGGTGAATTCTTCTACGATGATCACTTTGTAGCATCAGCTGCCCACCATGGTGAGATTTCGACCGGAGGAACCGGCCTGCTGCGAGGATCAGGAGAAGTAGTTAACACTACGTTTAATCCTTTGAAGACCGATGGAAATATCAATTTTGAATTTAGTGGCGTATATACTCAGGGTATCCAGTTCTACAATACGACCAATGGTGCCAAGGAGAGAGCTTATTTGTTTGTAGAACAATACAATGTTCTGGGTAAGGCCAATGGTCTGGGTGATTTGGAGTTTGCTTCCGAGTTGATCGGAGGTGAAATGGGAAATTATGTGTGGTGTGATGGCAACGGCAACGGAATCCAGGATCCGGAGGAGTTTGGTATAGACGGCGTGATGCTGACACTTCATGACAAAGAAAATAGTGATGCCCTGGTGGATATGCAAACCACCAGCAATGGAGGGCAATTCATCTTCACCGGATTGTTACCTAATCACTGCTATTCTATCCGCATTGATCTTTCCAAGTTGATTGCCATGGGGTTTTCCGGGTTGGTGCCTCCTGATTCGGTAGGTATGGACCGCGAATTGGACAGTGACGGAGATCCCAATATGATTCCGGGGTTTTCGGTGGCCATGTTCTGCACCGGTGCAGTCGGAGAAAACGATCACAGCATCGATTTTGCCTTCTTAGGGCCAGAGGCCAATCCTTGTGATTTGGTTGCTTGTGCCGACATGATGGGTATGGGGACGTGTGCTGACTTTAGTTTTGCCACCATTAGAAACTGTGTCTTACCCAGTGGCAGTATGAATAATGTGACCTTCTATGCCAATCTGGTGAACGATAGTCTGGTCAACCCGATAACGGTTGATCCCATTAGAGTTTGTACACCCGATTCATGCATATATGCCCGTGTAAGCATTCCGGGTGATACCATGTGCTTTGCGATAGCCAAAGTCACCATGAATGTGATCGATCCCCTCATGTCTCCTATGCCCGTCTACGAACGGTTGGCATGTCTCGGCACTACAGTTGATCTGGAAGCCGTGCTCACGGAAAATGCGCTGGATTATATGTCAGTCACATTTTATTCCAATATGGCTAAGACAATTCCCATTATGAATCCCAACGCTCATCTGCCGATGTCCTATCCCGACACTTCCTATTTTATGGCAACGTTGAATAACGGAGGCTGTGATGTGATGGGTTCGGTTATTATTATACCCAATTCTGGTTCGCTGGTTGATGCGGGTGCTGCAGACACCATTTGTGGATTCACCTGTGTGGATCTGACCGCTTTGGGAGCATTTTTCAATGCGAATGGTAGTGGAGCCACCCTTGCCGAGTGGTCTTCGACCGGAGGTGGCACCTTTCTGGATAGTCCCAGATTTGGTGAAGCCCGTATGTATTGTCCTGATAGCATGGATGTTGCCAACGGCTCGGTACTGTTAACACTGACAGTAATGGATGATCCCTGTATGTCGGTCAGCGACAACGTGATTATCACCATCGAGAGTCCATTACCTATGCTTATTCCGGGTCCCAATGATACGATAGATTGCACCCATCCATTTGTTATGGATCCGGCGGCCCATGACACCTTCCCCGGATGTAGATATATATTTGGTTGTGAAGACACCATAGTGGGAAGCGTAGTTGATTACGACTTACTGGTGGGTGACTGCTTCACCATTGTAAAACAAATCAAGCGTACTCATCGAATCGTTTACGGCAAGGATGAGTTCTTCTGTATGGACACCATTTCTGTCAGGGCCTTGCCCGACACGGTGATTTGTCCGCCGGAACGCGATAGTGTATATTGTCATACCGGTTACCTGAAAGACGAAAATGGACATCCTTCTCCGCTGGAAACTGGAGTTCCGATGGCCGACAGCATACCTTTGTGGCCCCAACCCCCTTCAGTCTGTGATATTTTGGTGATCTACAAGGACACGGAGTTTCTTTCCGATTGCCCCATGACGATCCGTAGGGAATGGTTTATAAAGAACAATTGCACCGGGGAATTTGACTCTTGCGTGCAGTGGTTAATGATTTTCGACACCATTGGTCCGGCTCTCACCAAGTATGATACAGCCGCATTTTTCGTTCCGATTCCGACCAGTACGCACGATTGTTATGCTGAAGTGTATGCACCCAGTGTAACATTCGAAGATACTTGCACCGGAGTGAAGCAGGTAAAGGCAGTGCTGCATGGAGTTGGAACAGCCATCATGGAGTACAATAGTGAAACCAAATGTTATGAGAGTCACGAGAAATTCAGAGTGCCGATCTCGGAGATCGACATAATAAATGATGTATTAAACACTACATACATCACCTATGAGGCTTTGGATTATTGCCATAATCAGACGGTCCTGGATAGCGTGCCGATCTTTATCGTGGATCGCGTAAAACCGGTTGCCATCTGTGATAAGGGTGTAAATGTGACCGTGAGCGACACCATTCAGTGGGTGCATGCCGAGACTTTTAATGAAGGCACCTGGGATAATTGCGGTATCTCCATGCTTTTAGCCAGAAGGTCCGATTGGGCTACTGCTTGTGGTGTGGATCTTTGCGATGACGTGCATTTCTTATTTAGTGGTGAGCATCACGATTCCGTTTGGTGTGTACAATTGGAAGAGGACAAACACATCAATCCGGTCGAAGCGCATTACGCTAAAGCTATAGATTGGCTTTGCCAGGATGGTCAGCTTTGCAGTTATCCGGTGTTGATGGGCTGGTTTTACGACCTGGTCAAATATGGTACGCTGGATTGCATCGAGCATCCTTATGAGGTTGATCAAAGCTATCTGGATAATCTGTTTTTAGAAAACTACGGAGAAGACGCTTTTCTGGATGTATTTCAATCCTTGGTTTTGTCGGTTATACCGTGTATCAAGCCCGTGGATTCTGACTCTCTATTTGTTGAATTCTTCGACTTTTTTGCAAACGATGCCAATGAAGTTGTGCTGGAGGGATTGTTGAGAGATATTTTTAATATCGCTATTGCCAATGGATTGCAGTCCACCAAAGCGCTATTTGATGTAGGAAAACAAATAGGAGGAGGCTGGAGTGACGCCGTACCGTTCTGTTGTGAAGATGCATGCCAGGATGTGACCGTTGAGATTCTGGCCATGGATTACTGGTGCAACTGGAGTAAATGTTGGACAACCGTTCGAGTGGAAGATAAGACGCCACCGGAAGTGGTATGTGAACTGTATGACGCCACAATCACCTGCAGTAGTTATAAGACCTACTATCAAGCCGCGGTGGAACTGGCCCTGGAGGGGGAATTTGATAGTCTGCAAAATGTGCTTGGTCGCTATGACAAAGTGAGTAAAGATCAATATGGAAATGTGGCAGAAAAAAGCACTTATAAACTTTATGAGTTGGATTGCGATTCCAGTTTGGTTACTAAAGATAGCCTGGTTTACGATGAACACCTGGGCTATATCTGGAAGACCTATTCCTATTACCGCGCCGAATATGAGTTGGATTCTACCATACGATTTAATGGGCAAATCGCTGACAACTGCGGTTTGATCTGCATTGAGGAGAAACCCTGGGTAAATCTTGATGCCTGTGGTAATGGATATATCAAACGGGTATTCAAATTTGTGGGACAATGCTCCGATGAAGCCAACGGTCATTTTGCTGATACCATTACCAGACATCAGACCATTTGGGTGACCAATGATTGCCATATTACCAAAGCAATGTTTGATGTACCAAAAGATACCATTGTATACAGTTGTGGTATCGAATACGCTACGGATGGCAGTGGAAATGTGGCTGGCCTGGTTAGTCCTGAATATACGGGACAAGCTGATTATCTCTTTGATAATGACTGTAGATTAGTTGGCATCGGATATTATGATAAAGTATTTAAAATAGTCGGTGGTGATGAAGCCTGCTACAAAGTGATCCGGACCTGGTGCTTTGGTGATTGGTGTGTATTGGGTGAACCGATTGAAAAATCATGGTGGCTCGATTCTAAATATGCCGGTAAATACTTGACTTGTACACAAAAAATCATCGTATTTGATTCCCAGCCTCCTATTTGCACGATTGATAGCCTTCCGGCTGAAGTCAATGCCGCCGGATGTTACTATGATCTGAACACCGAGGTTTTGGTTGAGGACGAATGCGGAGTCCTGAGTTATTCTTGGCGTGTTATCGATACCAAGACTGATTTGGAAGTAGCTGCGGGACACGGAGATCTGAATAGTAGTCTGTCGGATCGCTTTAATGTGACGGCAGCGGGACTTGGCCAGGGTGATTACAAGCTGAAGGTGATTGTCACCGATGAATGCCAGAATGAAAGCATTTGCGATGTGCCGTTTGTAGTCAACGCCAACAAGAAGCCGACACCCGTCTGCATCACGAGCCTCACTGCCGAATTGACGCCAATGGATCTGAATCTAGACGGTGAGATTGATACGGCAATGGCAGAAATCTGGGCATACGAATTTAACCAAAGTAGTCAGGCTGCTTGTGGAAGTAGTGAGGATCAGTTGACTTATCGCATTGATGATGGTCAGGGAGAACCGGAATTGCCCCCAGCGACTGCCACCAAGTTAGATTTAGGATGTGAACATCAGGGTACTAATCAGGTGAGATTGTATGTCGTAGATGAAAGTGGCACATGGGATTATTGTACTGTGCTTCTCGTAGTCCAGGATAATATGGCAGCATGTGGTGCCGTAACGCACACAAATGGCATGCTCACTGGTGAGATTCTAACGGAAATGGGAGACAAGGTAGAACAAGTGAGAGTGATGGTGGAAGGCACGAGTGGCGTTGCTTTATGGCAAGCTGAAGATGTCAGTGGGGAATATCAGGTTGCGGTCACCGCCGGGGTTGAAGCATTCGTGCGACCGACCAAGAATACCGATCCATTGAATGGTGTTTCAACCGGAGATCTGGTAGCGATTCAAAAGGATATATTGGGTAAATCTCCGTTGGATAGTTGGTATAAGGAGAAGGCTGCTGATTCAAATGATGATGGTAAAGTATCAGCTATAGATTTGATTGAACTGCGTAAGTTGATCTTAGGAAAAATAGATCAACTACCGGCAAGCGATAGCTGGAGATTTTACGAAAAAGAGACCAACAAAAAGTCATACCATATCGATAAAATGCTTGAGGAAATGCGTGTTGACTTCGTCGGTGTGAAAATTGGTGATGTCAATGGCTCGACCAATCCGGCTTTGAAAGCTGGTCGTTCCAGTGAAGCTCTTACTTTATCCGTAGATAGAGGTTTCAGTGACCACGAAATCATTTTCCGTTCAAGTAGTGATTTATCCATCTCTGGTATTCAATTCACCCTTGAAATCGATAAATCTAAGCTTCAGATAATAAGCTTGTTAGAGGAGGGAAAACTTCAACTGAGTAGTGAACATGTCAACCTCGAGCGTCAGTCCGATGGTTGGATCACTCTTTCCTGGAATTCTCCAAATGGTGAGCAACTCAATATTTCCAAAGGTGAGAATCTATTTGGACTCAAGATTTCAAAGGGGCATGCTGTGGAGTTGAGTGACGTGATGACCATTTCCAGCAAAGTGGCAGCATCAGAAGTCTACTTTTCGCCAGATCTAGTCGGTAATGTCAATCTGGAGTTTAATGCGGCTACGCAAAGTGATAGGTTCAGCTTATTACAAAACCGGCCTAATCCCTGGAAACATACCACGGTAATTGGATTTAGTGTTCCCGAGGCGGCAGAAACCATATTAACCTTATTTGATGTGCATGGAAGATTAATTAAGGAAGTGAGTGGATTTACTGCCAAAGGATACCACGAGTGGAGCGTAGATGGGCAAGATATACCAGGCACCGGTGTGTACTATTATAAACTCGAGACGAATAACCGAACAGCGATTAGAAAGATGATCCTGATGGATTGATCGTTCTGATCTCTGAGTAAAAAAGGCAATCAGGCTTCTGGCCAGGTTGCCTTTTTTCGTTTTGCATTAGACATCAATTTACTCTTCTCCGATCACCGTTGTTGTACCACCCGGCCAACAACCAAACCTACCGTACTCCCCAATTGCTGCTGGCGGGACGCGCAGCAGCGGCCTTAGTTTTAGTTATTCAAAGCTCCTCTGCACTTAACCTATATCCCCATCACCGCTGTTGCCCCACCCGGCCAACAACCAAACCGTGTGTTCTTGTAATTCTTGAAGCACATATTTGCAACAGCTACATTCGACCTAAACCAACATAGTAGATATGATGACTTAAGCACCTGATAAAGAACTATCTATGTCTTGGATGATGTCTTCAATGTCTTCAATTCCGACAGAGACGCGAATTAGATTATCCGATATACCTTGCTGGTGCCTGACCTTTGGATCGATGTTGATATGTGACATCGTGGCCGGATGGAGGATAAGCGTATCGACATCACCGAGCGTTGGGGCTAATATGCAAAATCTTAGTTTCCTCATGAAATTTACCGCCGCCTGCAAATCTCCGTTAATTTCAAAACTAAGCATTCCACCAAATGCTTTCATCTGTCTTTTAGCTAACTGATGTGAGGGATGGTTAGACAATCCCGGATAATTTACCCTGGCGATGCGGGCATGTGAGTCCAGGTGAAGAGCGAGTTCCATGGCATTGGCAGAGTGCCGGTCCATACGTAATCCTAAAGTCTTCAAACCATTATTAGTGAGCCATGCATCCCAGGGATTTCCATTCGTCCCTGCCAATTTCATCACGGGCCATATTTTCTCTTTTAGAAGATCCGCATCCTTTGCCACCAATGCTCCGGCGATCGAATTGCCATGTCCATTGAGATATTTTGTTGTTGAATGGACTATAAAATCGATACCAAATGCAAATGGCTGCTGCAAATATGGGGTCATGAAGGTGTTATCGACAGCACTGTAAGCATTATACTTTTTAGCCAAACTGGCCACCCGGTCCAAATCGATACAGGCCATGGTCGGATTGGCGGGACTTTCCGCATAGACCAATTTTATATTACCGTCAGCAGATAATGCTCGCTCTACCTGCTCTACATCCGATAAATCCACGAAAACCGGGATAATCCCATTGGGTTGCATTATTTTTAAGAATTGCTCCGTTGTACCCCCATATAAATTGGCCTGTGTGAGGATCTTGTCTCCACTTTTCAGGAGACCCAGAATCAAGGTCAGGATGGCCGACATTCCTGAGCTAAACAGAATGGCACCAGCCTCGATACCGGGTAGCTGATGGCTTTCCAGCTGCGCAATCTTTTTTGCTACCGTGTCCATCGTGGGATTGCCATAACGACCGTACACGTGTCCGGTCTCCTGTCCTTTGAATATGCGCATGCCCTGATCAATATCATCAAGCTCAAAAGATGAGGTTGCGTATAGGGGTAGGATATGGGGTTTTGTCGTTCGATTTTCGTTAATTTCGCGCACACATGCCGATTGAATTCCGATGCTTTTCTTCATTGCTGGTTGTAGTGATGTTAGGTGGGGATCTAAGATAGTAAATTGCAAAATGGAGGTAGAAGATTTAGAAGATGACCTGCTGGATCAGATCGTGATCAGGGTTGATGCAGGCCAACAGCCACTCAGAATAGATAAATTCCTGCTGGATAAGCTGCAAAAGTTATCCCGTAGCAAAATCCAATCGGGCATCAGCTCGGGCTCGGTACGTGTAAATGAAGAAACGGTTAAGTCAAACTATAAGGTGCGGCCGCATGATCATATAGAGATTGTGGTACCCCGAAGATCACCAGATGCCGGAATCCTGGTTGGGGAAAACATTGCAATTGACATCATTTATGAAGATGAAGATGTTTTGGTGATCAATAAACCGGCAGGGATGGTTGTACATCCGGGAGTGGGAAATCGCAATGGTACCTTAGTTAATGCCCTGGTTTATCACCTGCATGGATCTGATCTTCCAGTACTCGATGGGAACTCTGATGATCGTCCTGGTCTGGTGCATCGCATTGACAAGGATACCTCCGGACTACTTGTGACCGCCAAGAATGAATATTCATTAAGTCACCTGGCCCGACAGTTTTTTAATCACAGCACCCAGCGCACATACCTTGCCCTGGTTTGGGGAGAGCCCCAGGCAGGTGAAGGGACAATTAGAAACTACATTGGTAGAGATTTGAAAGAGCGGACCAGACAAAAGGTATTTGAAGATGAGGAGCTGGGAAAATTGGCCGTGACGCACTATCAGGTCATTGAGCCACTTTATTACGTGAGCCTGCTCAACTGCCAACTTGAGACGGGACGCACTCACCAGATTCGGGTTCATTTAAGCCACCTGGGACACCCCTTATTTGGTGATGAAAAATATGGGGGTAATCGCATAGTGAAAGGGACGGTATTTCAGAAATATAAGCAATTTGTACAAAATTGTCTGAAGGTAATGCCTCATCAGGCCTTACATGCTCAATCTCTTGGTTTTACTCATCCCCGGTCGGGGGAAAGAATGCAGTTTCAGGTAGATCCTCCGCCGGCATTTCAGGAGCTGCTAAACAAATGGCGGGGTTATGTCAACTCTAGAAAATCGAAACTTCAGGATGAATAGCGCACAGGCATTCGTGGCATTAGGTAAATGGATAAGATCAAATGATGCCGAACTACAACACTTGATCCACCAGGCCGCTAACGCCAATCCGTGGTTTACACCAGAAAATGTTGAGCTGGCAGTAAAATCCGTCGCATCTCAATTTTTGGATGAACGTGCATTAAAAACCTGGCTTTCATCATATCAGGATCGAAAACGGTCTAACCGGATAGTAGGATTGATATTGGCGGGAAATATTCCCATGGTCGGATTTCACGATATCTTATGTGTGCTTGCATCTGGTCATCGGGCTTTGGTAAAGCTATCCGACAAGGACGATTTGTTGATTCCGGCACTAATGCAAAAAATAGGGGAGTGGTATCCTGATATTGTCAACCGAATAGAATTTGTTTCCCGCTTAAAGGACTTTGACGCAATAATAGCTACAGGTAGTAACCAATCAGCGGCATACTTTGAAAAATATTTTTCAAAGTATCCTCACATTATTCGAAAAAATCGAAATGCAGTGGCAGTTTTGACAGGTAATGAGTCGGGAGAAGAATTGACTAAGTTAGGCGAGGATATCTTCTCGCATTTTGGTTTGGGATGCAGAAATGTATCAAAAATCTACGTTCCGGAGAATTATGACTTTACGGGATTCCTAACGGTCATGAACTCATTTAAGCATGTGATTGAGCATAGTAAATATCGGAATAATTTGGATTATCATTTGGCTGCTGCCGTGATCAGCCGGCAGAACTATATGAGCAGTGACAACCTGATATTATTGGAAAATGTTTCGATTTCATCGAAGATAGGTGTGCTACACTATGAACACTATGATCAATTGTCGTCTCTGGAAAGCCAACTGCAAAAACAACATGAGCAAATTCAATGCATTGTCGCTGGCGAATCGGTAATGACTTTACCGAGTGTACGTTTTGGAGAAGCTCAAAGACCAGCACTACAAGAATATGCCGATGGGGTTGACACCATGCAATTTCTATATGCGTTGTAGGTCACTGCATTTACAACCGTAAAATAAATTACTATAAAAGATTCCTATATGGGAAGAAGAGAAAATGCCGAAGAAATTGCCCGAAGACTGGACCAGTACTTTCCAGATCCTGACATTCCGCTACAACATAAGGATCCTTACACCTTGCTCGTCGCTGTCCTTCTGTCAGCCCAGTGCACGGATGAAAGAGTAAATAAAATAACTCCCTTATTGTTTGAACGAGCAGATAATCCCTATGACATGATGCATGTCTCAGTCGACGAAATTAAAGAGATCATTAAACCCTGTGGTCTCTCGCCGACAAAATCTAAGGGTATTCACGGATTATCGAAGATATTAGTTGAAAAGTACGATGGTGAGGTGCCAGCGGATTTGGAATTACTGGAGACACTTCCTGGTGTTGGCCATAAAACTGCCTCGGTTGTAATGTGTCAGGCATTTGACACACCAGCTTTTCCGGTTGATACTCATATACACCGGTTGGCATGGCGGTGGAAACTAAGCACTGGTAAGAATGTAGTGCAAACTGAACGGGATCTAAAAAAAGTGTTTGGAAGAGATCTCTGGAATAAATTGCATCTACAAATGATTTACTTCGGCCGCGCCTATTGCCCTGCCCGGGGCCACGACCCCTATGCCTGTCCTATATGCAGGGATTTTGGACGAAGATCCATGTTCCAGTGAAGCAATCCCAGAAGCTAACCGAAGGCATCAGTAAAAACAGAACAGCACGTAGCTAAAAGGGATAATTGATAGCAAAATTCCAGTTGATAACATCAT
>JABDLW010000836.1 GCA_013001805.1 Saprospiraceae bacterium
CTACCTTTTGTTCAAAGAATACCCGCCATTTTAAAAGTTCCCGGGAAAGAGAATTTCTTCAGTGGTTCCAGATCCCAAACAATAGGGTCGGGCCCAACCGGAAATCTTTGCATAAAAGTGTACTTTGAGAGGAAATTCAACAAATATGCTGCAGTTAACATCAGCAAAACAAATCTTCCTGTTGCTACTGGTGACTGTACCCTCGATTTATTCCTGCAAGAAGGATCTACCATCCAACACATCCCTAAACTTTAATTCTCAATCAGCCATCTTAAACTATGGTGTGAGCAAATTTCAGCAGGCAGTCAAGACTTGGAAACATTCTCCTGAGATACAATCCAGAAATCCTTGCGTTTTAAATATTTTATCTGGTGAAGATCCGTCTCCCGGTAATAATACGGAATATCTGCGGGATGAGATGAAGGCGTTACCAACCGATGGATATAAAATAATTAATAAACGGGATACCATTCTCATCCTGGGAAAGAACGATCGCGGCTGTCTCTATGCACTGCAAGATATTCGAGATCAATTGTCAGACATGACTTATATCTCTGATATCAGAGAAAGTAACATGGAACCTGCCCTAAGCTTTCGCGCCATCAAGTTTAATTTGCCCTGGTCACCTTATCGACCGGGTAAGGCAGCGGAACTGCATGAAAAGACTTGCCGGGATTTAGTCTTTTGGGAAGCTTTTCTGGATATGATGGTGGAAAACCGGTTTAATGCGCTGACCTTGTGGAATAAGCACCCCTTTCCTTTCCTGATTAAATCAACCAATTTTCCGCTGGCCAATGATTTCAGTGATCAGGAAATGCAGGAATGGCGATCATTTTGGACATCGCTTTTCAAAATGGCCAAAGATCGTGGCATTGAGACCTATTTGGTAAATTGGAATATCGTGGTGTCCCAGGAGTTTGCCGAATCCTATGGAGCTCAAATACATGACGACCGTTCCGAGTTAGTAAAAAAATACACGCGCGAATCCGTGACGCAAACCATAAATGAGTATGAAGACTTAACCGGCCTGGGTGTGACCCTTGCCGATTGGATGGGAAACTGGGGCGACAGCTTGATGACTTCGGCTGAGCGTGAAAAATGGATTGAGGAAACTTTTGTTGCCGGCATGCAAGATGCAAATAGAAAAATTAAATTTATCCATCGTGCTGTTTTAGCTGGCGATCCCCAGGAAATGAGAGGGGTGATTGATCGTGCGAATTTGCCGGATAAAACTATTGTTGAAGTAAAGTTTAATTGGTCACACGGGCATTCGACACCCAATCTGTCATTGACTCATGCTAATAACGACGGAACGATCATGCGTGGCTTTTGGGATCCCAAACCAGAAAACTATTTTATCGCCTGGATGATTAGAAATGAAGATTTCTTTGTTTTACGCTGGGGAGATCCTGCATTTATAAAGGAGCATATAAAGACAAACAACCTGGACTATGTCCATGGATATTTTATCGGATCTGAGGGTTATATTCCAGCCTGGGATTATTCTCATGTTGAAAATCATCCGCACAAGACCTGGAATTATGCTTTTGAAAAACAATGGTTGTTTTATCAATTGTGGGGCCGGCTGATGTACCATCCCGAAGAACCAAATGAACTCTTCGCAAAAAGCCTCGAAAAAAAATATCCGGGTGTCAACGGTAATCAGATGTTGGATGCGTTTTCACTGGCATCACGGGTACCTCTGTATATTGCATCGTTCTATAAATCTACCTGGGACTTTACTCTCTATAGCGAAGGTTTCCTGGCACCAAGATCCATTGGATTTGATGATGAAAAATCACCATTTATTTCCCTGGAAGAATTAATGAAACACGATGTCCTTGATCAAAAATATTTGAGTATTGAGCAATATTGTGAACAAGTAAGCAAAGGCACCTACAACGATTCCACATTAATTACTCCCTTACAATTGGCAGATAAAATACAGACCGAATGCCATCAGGCGATGCAAAGCTTACCGGCCCTCAGGTCGTCATCAGGTGATCCGGTGCTGCATTCAGAATTGGATGACATCGAAACCTGGTGTCATCTGGGATTTTATTTTGCCGATAAATTGCGAGCCGGTGTTGCCCTGCAAACTTATATTTTCGGTCGTCAGCTACATGAAAAGGAGGACGGCATTATTCTTTTAAATAAGTGTTTGCAACACTGGGAAAACATAGTCAGACTTACTAAAGATCGCTATAAACCAATGCCGTATGTGAGCATCGATGCTGAGCATCCCCAATGGGAAAATTTCAAGGAATTTCACTGGAAAAATTTCATAACGGATGTTAAGCAAGATATTGCCTATGCCCAGGCGATTAATTAATGTTTCTTTTTTAACAACGCGGAATTGAGGAACCTGTCTAGCCAGCCAGTTAGATTTATATTCTCCGGCTTAAAAGAAAATAATTTCATCGTTTGCAGAACGCCTCAGAATATAAATTTGACATGGTGAGCCCATGGGTAAGCTCAAGACAGGCTGGAGTCGAATCCACGGGCTCCCGGTATCAAATCAATACCATGATCGGTGTGAAC
>JABDLW010000647.1 GCA_013001805.1 Saprospiraceae bacterium
GTTTTTCCGGTTATGGTCATCACCTCAGGGTGCAGATGTTTTCCCAGCTGCTTAATGACTGCCGGCAGACCACCGGCATAATAAAAGTCTTCCATGAAGTATTCTCCGGAAGGTTGAAGATTAACCAGTAGGGGTATGTGGCTTCCGAGACGATCAAAATCATCCAGGGTCAATGGCACCTCAATTCTACCCGCTATTGCTAAAAGATGCAGAACGAAATTGGTACTGCCTCCAATGGCGGCATTTATGATTATGGCGTTTTCGAGTGATTCCCTGGTAAGCACTTGCGAAATCCTCATATCTTCCCTGACCATTTCCACAATGCGGCGACCACTCAACTGTGCTAAAACTTTCCTCCTGGAATCAGCTGCCGGAATAGCTGCGTTTCCGGGAAGCGTAAGACCGAGCGACTCGACCATGCAGGCCATAGTAGAAGCGGTGCCCATAACAGCGCAACTCCCATCACTTCGGCACATACACGCTTCCACTTCTCGCAACTGATCGTGCGTGAACGTACCTTTGGTCACCTCGTCTGCCAGTCGCCATACATCAGACGTTGCAATGTTTCTGCCTTCATACTTTCCGGTCAACATTGGCCCTCCGGAAACAACCAACGTCGGTATATCTACACTGGCGGCACCCATGACCGATGCCGGAGTCGTCTTATCACACCCACATAACAAAACCACTCCATCGAGAGGATTTGCCCGAATGGACTCCTCAACATCCATGCTCATCAAATTCCGGTATAGCATGGCTGTTGGTTTGATAATGGTTTCTCCCAGAGACATTACCGGAAACTCCAGTGGAAATCCTCCTGCTTCGAGAACACCCCGACGCACCGACTCTGCCAATTCTTTGAAATGTCCATTGCAGGGTGTGAGCTCAGACCATGTATTACAGATTCCAATGACCGGTTTTCCATTAAACTCATCATCGGGAATACCTTGATTTTTCAACCAGGATCGATAGATAAACCCATCTTTCCCCTTCTTTCCAAACCAGCCCTGGCTGCGTAATTTTCCCATGCTTATCCTATGATTTATTTTAGACTAAAGATATCAGTCCCGAGATCATTCCATGCTATCCTTGAGTAAAAGTTCAAATAAAAATCAGCCTTAATAGGGCAAGGCCTCATAGTCAATATGTTTCGTTGGTACCTGTTCATCCGCGTTGATGAACCCCACAGGTACCGTTTCAACATCATTGCAACTTGTGATACATCGCACCACATCAAAATGAAGATGAGGAGTTGAGCTATAACCGGAATTACCACTGAAACCAATCGGTTGGCCCCGCAAGACCAATTCCCCGGGCTCAACGGTCACACCATTATTGGTAAAATGCAGGTACCGGCCAAAGGTTCCGTCTTCATGTTCAATGAAGATTCTGTTTTCTTGCCCGAAATTATGTTCGTCGTCAGTGAACCCCTCTACAACTGTGTTGACAAACCCTGTCATGGCAGCTATGACTACGGTACCGATTGGCATTTCGAAATCAAATCCGTAACGGAAATGTCCGGTATGATCAAACGATCCGCAATTACCCTGAATGAGTTGATATGACTCTCCGACGGTGTATGGCAAAATATAGAGGCTCTCGGAAGGGGCGTCACAACCAAAGTCTTGAATCACCTGACTTTCCAGTGGGTCGGGTTCGGGCTGACACCCTATTAAAAAGACAACTATAAAAAAGCAATTTAAAACCTTGGCGAAATTTTGCAAGACCTAAATCTTTATTTGGTCGTAAGTTATCTCAAAACGAGGGATCGTCAGGGAAAAAACAATTTTTGTAGCATTCAGGACTAAAAAAAGTGGGCTAACTCAGCCCTGGCAAAGAGTTTCAATCCTTAATGGTTGCCAGCAGGGATTTAATCTCCTGTTCACCCTTTCGCATCATTTCTCTACGTTTCCGGGAACAAAGCCAGAAAAGAAGCGCTACGCAGGTAAAATAGATTATTGAAAATCCGGCCATCCCACTTTGTCCATCACTTTTAACTCCACCAAGCCTATAATTAAGATAGGCATCGATGACAATGCCAAAACCAGAGGAAGAATCGTGTAGTTGACATTAGGTCTCACCTTAAAATTGACAAAAGTCCGATTTGAGAAGTGATTAAATCGAATATCTACGAAAAAATTGGCGTGCTCGATCGCACTAAAGACCTGATCAATGCCGTCTTTACTTTCAACCTTGATCCAATGCAACCCGTCCTTTTTCATGACAAGCTTATCGGACCGAATGACTGAATCCAGAACTCTTTGCCTGACCGTACTTAAGTCCAGGTCGAATCCCAGGATATTTCTTCCAGCTATAATTTGAAAGCCTTCTTTATTTCATCGACCATGTCCAGCTTCTCCCACGTAAAGGTCTCAATCTCTACCTGCTGAGACTTTCCATTCAGTCCAATGTGTACCTTTTTCTTCCCTGGCTTTCTTCCCATATGTCCGTAGGATGCCGTCTCAAAATATATTGGATTTTTCAGACCATAGCGCTTTATGATGGCAGCAGGTCGGAGGTCAAACAACTTCTCTAGTTTTTTAGCAATGGCGCCATCTGAAATATCCTGAGTACATGTACCATAGGTGTTAACGAATAGTCCGACAGGACGAGCAACACCAATAGCGTACGCTACTTGAACGAGACATTGTTCTGCCAACCCTGCAGCAACCAGATTTTTTGCGATGTGTCTGGTTGCATAAGCGGCCGAACGGTCTACTTTGGAAGGGTCTTTACCAGAAAAGGCTCCTCCACCATGGGCGCCTTTACCACCATAGGTATCCACAATGATTTTTCGTCCGGTGAGTCCCGTATCACCATGTGGCCCACCGATAACAAATTTTCCCGTTGGATTGACGAACAATTTATACTTTACATCAAACAATTTCCGCAATTTGGCAGGTAGTTTTTTGATCACTTGCGGGATGATTATCTCCTGGATGTCTTTCTTTATCTGTCGCAACATGGCTGCTTCTCTGCCGAAATCATCGTGCTGAGTTGAGACAACGATGGTATCAATTGCCACGGGTTTATGATCGTCACCGTACCGGATGGTAACTTGAGATTTTGCATCGGGACGTAAATAAGTCATTTGCTTACCAGCTTTTCTGGTTGTGGCAAGCTGGCGCAGGATCAGGTGTGAGAGTTCAAGGCCAAGAGGCATATAACTGGGGGTCTCATTGGTGGCATACCCGAACATCATACCTTGATCTCCGGCTCCTTGCTCTTTCTTCTTTTCATCTGAGTCAACGCCCTGGGCAATATCTGGACTTTGCTCGTGAATCGTGGAAATGACTCCACAAGAGTCTGCATCAAACTGATATTCCGATCTATTGTAGCCTATTTTCTTTATTACTTCCCGGGCGGTTTTTTGCACATCCACGTAAGCTTGTGAAGTGACTTCTCCAGAAATTACCGTAAGACCTGTGGTGACCAGTGTCTCACAGGCAACCCGTGAATCAGGATCCTGGGTAAGAAATGCATCGAGAATCGCATCAGAAATTTGATCGGCCACTTTGTCCGGATGTCCCTCTGATACTGATTCTGAAGTAAATAAATATGGCATTTAACTAAATATTAACTGGTGAATAAAAATCGGTGCAAAGTTACTTTTTATTGTAAGTTTTCCTGGAATCAAATCACTTAATTTCGCAATGAAGCATCTCGCTGCCCTCTATCGTCCCCGTTAGAACATCTCCTATCTGCAC
>JABDLW010000658.1 GCA_013001805.1 Saprospiraceae bacterium
GATCTAACACTTTGGGATCTGGGAGCCTAAGTCGGCCAAAACCAACGCCAGAAAAAATTAAACCTTACGCAGAAATAGTTAAAACATAAAAGCTAAGGGATCCTAGAGCCCCTTTCGAAAACCGACGGCTATAGGATCTAACATCTGGAATTTACTTATACACCCCTTTTGGAATTTTGGCCTGGTTTTTTTCAGTGGTGATCGTTGGTTGTAGAGCTCCCAGATCCGAATATTCACTTTGCGATCCCTGTGCCCTCCGGAAAATTCATCTTATCCAAAATAGCTTGGAATCTGGGCTGGTCTCTTATGGGATCATACCATGGTTCAATTTGGATAAAAATCAGGAACCAGGATTTTTCTTTAAATGCCTGTTCCAGCAAAGCAAGAGCCTGGTCGTATTCCCCGATCCCGAGATGAATAAATGATCGCTGCACCGGTGGCAGGTAATCACTTTGAGCTCTTGAGGTATAGTAGCCTGCCATCGCCTCCGCCGCATGCGTCCTTCCTCCCAGACCCAGTGCATGGCCAAGTCCAGCTCCCACTTCTACTGTGCCATCGGAAAGTTCAAAGGCTTTTACGTACGTATCGATGGAAGCCTGATGTTCTTCTATGCCATTATAGGCCATCCCCAGCCAATCATATCCCCATGGCAGGGTCGAATCTCTGGGTATTGTCCGCAGCATTAAATCTTTAAGTTCTTCAAATTGATGTTGGAAATACAGAAGAGATCCCCGGCCAATTAAAAAGTCTTCATTGGGATCCATGGTCATTATCGTATCAGACTGGGCCATGGCTTCTGCAAAGCGTCCCATGGCAGCCAGATATAAGGAATACCAGTGGCGTGCACTTAGGTTTTGGGGATCGGTTTCAATTGCGCGAATAAATGCCTTTGGAGCTGAATTCCAATCCCAATCTAAAAAAGATAAGATCCCGGACATTCGATGCACCTCAGAACTTAGTGAATCAATCTGGTAGGCATGTCGAAAAGCCATCCTGGCTTCCGGAACAGTCCGATCCCGTGAGACATACCCAAATATAAATAAATAGATGTTTGATTCGGCTATACCTAAATAGGCTGGAACATCTTGAGAGTCTTTCCGGATTCGGGCATTAAAATCTTCAATGTTCTGTTGAAAAGAAGTTCGGTATTTGCTTCCCAAAGATTCGATAATTTCCTCCTGCCAAAATTCTTGATCAGCTGAACCACAGGACACAAGAAAAAAGAAAAGCAACCATAAAAAAATCCGTGGATGAAGCATTATCGAACTATAAAAATGAGTAGTCCTTTCCATATTCCAACATTTGCTGGACAAAATCACCCGGATAATCGATTTTAATATCCGTAATTTCTCCTGCGGAATCATATTGAGGAAGCAATTTTGGATTAACAAAGCCTGAATAGGGTGCCAGATTGAGTATCTCAATTCTCGCAAGCACTTCGGCATGGATGCCGGCATCGACTTTTACTGCATATTTTTCGATTAACTCCTTAGCCGCATCGTAATCTCCCTCGGATGTAATCCGCTGTAATTCGTTTAATTGTCTTCCAAATATTTCACGTAATTTCTCGTAATCATTTATATTATAATACGTCTTGCCACTTTTCTCTACCTTTTCTATGATATTGTCTTTCTCTCCTTCCGCATAGGCCCAGGCAGAAATCAGTTGACGATTACGCATATGTGCCTCTTCAACATCTTTACCTAGTTCGATGCGGCGGAGTTGACGCATGAGACCATTGCTGATGAAGTTGTCATATTCCGCTTTAGCTGCGTCTAGCGTAGGTAATAAATTTAGATCGATCATCTTTTGATCCATTATAAAATATAGTCCGATGATATCAGCGCGAGCCTCTTCAATCGTAGATGCATAGTTCTTTAGGGTCTCCTTGGGAGTACCGACTCCTGGCAGAATTTGTCCCGATGCATGACCGATGACCTCATGCAATGCTGTGCTGAGTTTATCGGCCAATTCTCCATATTTAGCGATGCGTTCAATTTCCTCTTCGTCGTGGGCAAATTCATTGACTAATCCCGGGCCGCTGGCCTGATTGTGCGCATCTATAATATTACCCAGACTGACTGATTTAGATCCATAGTTTGATCTTATCCAATTTGCGTTAGGCAAATTTACTCCAATGGGTGTGGCAGGTGAGGCATCCCCGCTTTCTCCAGCTACATTGACCACTTTATAAGAAACTCCAACAACTTTCGTCTTCTTGTGGGCAGCATCAATTGTCGATTGGTCTTCAAACCACTGGGCATTGTCGGCCAGAACTTTCATGCGGGCAGAAGCTTCAAAGTCATTAATCTGAATAATGCTCTCATATGATCCCTTATAACCGATGGGGTCATTATAAACTTCTACAAACCCAAGAATGTAATCTATATCGCCTTCTGTGGCTTGCAGCCAGGCAATATTATATTCATCCCATGTCTCCAGGTCTCCGCTTTTAAAATATTCGATCAATAATTTAAGTGCTTTTGCCTGCGCTTCGTTTTCAACAACTGAAATAGCCTTTTCCAGCCATTTTATCATTTCCCGTATAGCTGGTCCATAGAGTCCGTCTACCTTATAGACTTCCTCTCTGAGCGAACCATCGGTACTACGCACTAATTTAGAATTCAATCCATAAGAGATGGGAGTGATATCCTCCTTGTCCGACATGCCTGCATAAAATGTCTGGGCTTCTTCGGCACTGATAGAGGGATCATAAAAATTGACAGCTGAACCCTTAAGAAGTCCCCTCTCCTCGTTTAAGTTTACTTTTTTAGCATCCAGCTCCGGATCAAAAATTACTTTTATTGCTTCATCGGAAAGAATCGCAGAAGATCCGTTTAATAGCATTCTAAAATATTCTTCCTCAAATGCCGGTTTGAATTTATCCATGCTATAATGATGATGAATTCCATTGGCAAACCATACCTGCTTGGCGTACGTGAGAAATGATTCCCATTCCGGAGAGTTTTTCTCTCCCTGATAATTTGTGACAATGGCCTCCAGCGCTTTTCTGATCTCTAAATTATGACGGTAATTCATATCATACATAATATCCCTCCCCGCCAAGCCAGCCCGAGTAAGGTAATACACCAACTTCTTTTGGTTTAAATTCAACCGGTCAAAGTCGGGAATGATATAGCGCAGCACCTTAATATCGGCAAACCGGTCAATTTCCCAATCCAGGGACCCTTCAGCTGCATTTTCATTTGAGTCTATCGGATTCTCAGCGGTCTCACAAGCGACGAGTAAACAGAAAACTAGCCAAAAATACTTTTGCATAGTAATAATTTTAAAGAAGTAACGAAAAAGCTATTCACCATGGTACACCTGAATTTTACAGGAAAAATCTCTCAATAAATCAGGCTCATTTTGAAAAACACAAATAGCTTCGACTGTCTTGTTTTTTAGTAAATGTAAGAATAGCTTATTCTCTCGGCCGGGGTATTGCCCCGGTTCTTTTAGCCCAGTTATGCCACATCGTCGCCATCTTTTCGACGAGTTCGGGATTTTCGTCGGCCAGGTTATTCATCTCGGTTCGATCATTCTCCATATCAAATAACTCCCAATTCACGGGATTCAATTCGGCAACCTGATCCCAGATAAATGAATGTTTCTTGCTGGATGCTGAAATTAACTTCCATTTACCCATCCTGACCGCACGGTTACCTTCGTGCTCCCAGAAAATAGCTTCTCTATCCAATGTTTGACCTTTAAAAACAGGTACCAGGCTCTTGCCCTCCATAGGCTGAATGGGATATTCATTGTATTGAGCAGGATAAGTAGACCCGCTTACATCCATACAGGTTGCCATAATATCAATTAAATGACTTGGTTCGGATCTAAGTTCTCCTCGGGCAGCTATTCCTTCCGGCCAATGTACGATCAATGGTGTGGAAATACCACCTTCATGCACCCAATGCTTATATTCTCTAAAAGGAGTATTGCTTGCATTAGCCCAATTTAATCCGTAGGCCGTATAGCCCTCGGGGGGACCAGGCCATCCCT
>JABDLW010000048.1 GCA_013001805.1 Saprospiraceae bacterium
CTTTCGTACCCTACCGCCGGCTTCCTGTTTTCACGGATGCACTCACCAAAGCTGCGCAGGGCATGACCCGTTGGTTCTGCATCTTCTTTGCCCAGCGCATCTTTAAAAAGTTGGATTGGCTCTCCCTTGCTCCATTTTTCACTGGCTCCTGACACCGCATCCACACCCGCTGCCGAACGCACATCTGCAAGATAACGCGGCTCGATATAAAGTCGGGCCACATATTCTTGCTCCTCCTGGGCTATTTGAATAGTGGCGTTTTTTCCGTAAAATCGCATTTGAAACCCCATCTGAGCATTGGTAGTGAGACATGTACAATTTACCTTGAGACCATTTTCATAAGAAAACATTGCATGAATGTTGTCGAATGTTTCCCGGCCGTCTTTCCAATAATCTATTCCACCGGTCCCCATTACCTGACTCGGCGATCTTCCTACCATCCAATTGATGATATTCATTTGATGTGACGAAAGTTCAGCCATCATTCCTCCTGAATACTCCCGGTACATCCGCCAATTGATAATGCGCTCAAATTTGGGATCCGGCACCGGTCTGCGCCAATCACCATTACGGTTCCAGTAACATTCAATATGGCCAAGGTGACCGAAGTCTTCTCCATTAATCAATTCTTTGACTTTTGCATAGAGCGGATTGTAGCGATGTTGATATCCCACCTGAAACAAATTGGGGGACCCATCAAGTAGTTTTCCCAACTTTTGTGCTTCATCAATGGTAAAGGTCATGGTTTTTTCACAATAGATATGCTTGCCTGCTTCTACAGCATCCTTAGCCATTTGGTAATGCAAATACAAAGGAGTGGATATTATTACGGCATCTATAGATGCATCATCCAATATTTTCCGGTAGTCAGCATAGCCCTTCGCTTCCGGAGCGGCATGTGCCAATGCGTCATCTAATCTAAATGGCAGAATATCGCAGCAGGCAACGACAGACATACCTTCAATGTCATGTAATAGCCGAATTAATCCAGTCCCCCGACCGCCGGTACCGATGACACCGATTCGTATCTGGTCACTGGCACTGATCCTACTCTTTCCAAATTGCTGTATGGCGGGTGAGAACCCCACTGTGGACAGCATTGATCCGGCCAAACTCACTTTGGCGGCAGTCTCAATAAAATCTCTTCTGGACTTGTTCATGAAAAATCAAATTGACTTTTTTTTAGAAAGCAGTATTGGAATTTCTTTGCAATCTACTGATTCGTTTAATCCTTAAACATGAGCTTGGTCATTCTTAGTATTGACGCTAATCTCCTTGTAGGTAATAAGGATCCTAATCTTCACCCACCCAACTTGTTTTGGTGTCATAAGAGATAATGATTTTCCACCATGCCAAAAGTGAAGCAATCAAAAGTGTCCTAGTACTTTGTCAAGTAAAATATGTTGAGTAATTCTGAGATTATTTTAAGGCCTAATCAAGGCGCAAAACACAAGCATAGCCGAAGCTCTGCTGAGTATTTGCAACGCAGAGTAGGTCAAAAAGAACCCAGAATTAGCGACAATCTTTTGCTTGACAGAGTACTAGTTTTTGCATCCAGGCACCTCCTTTTTTCATTATAACTATTTTTAATCTACCTTGACATCAATAATCACGTGGTTGAAATGATCGAAGTAAACGATTTGAATTTTTCATATCCCGGTAGCGACACAGAGGTTCTGAAGGGATTAAATTTTCAAATAGCCCAAGGTGAAATTTACGGATTTCTCGGACCTTCGGGAGCCGGTAAAAGTACGTGCCAGAAGATACTTTACAAAACCTTGACAAACTACCGGGGAAAGATCACCATTTACAATCGTGAACTGAGCAATTGGGATAAAAACTATTTTAATTATATCGGCGTTGGTTTCGAACTTCCCAACCATTACGGCAAATTGACGGCACGTGAAAATCTTGAGTTGTTTTCATCCTTTTATTCCAAAGATAAATTATTACCCATCGCGAATCTCGTGAAGCTGGTTGGACTTGATGAGGAAGTTGACAAAAGGGTGTCTACGTTTTCAAAGGGTATGCAAATGCGACTAAATTATATACGCGCAATCATGCACAATCCCGATATCCTATTTTTCGATGAGCCAACAGCTGGCTTGGATCCGGTGAATGCAAAAATGATAAAGGACCACATTTCGCTTCTGCGCGAGGAGGGTAAAACCATTTTCATCACCACTCACAACATGACTACAGCTGATGAGCTGTGTGACCGGGTAGCATTTTTAGTTGATGGCGAGATCATTTTGACAGAAAAGCCAAGTGTGCTGAAGCAGCGATACGGTACCAGTTCAGTTAAAGTGGAGTTGCGAAATGGGGAAACTGATACTTTCAAGTTGGACGGGGTAGGGAGAAATAAACATTTTATTCAATTCCTTCAGACTGATGAGGTACTCCGGATACACACTATGGAAGCTTCCCTTGAGACAGTATTTATTGCAGTGACGGGCAAAAAGCTTCTCTGATGCGGATCTTAATATCACAAATCCAATGGCAATTGCTCATCCTGCATCGAAATCAGTTGGTCTATATCAGCGCTGCACTGACGTTGGTCTATGCCTTTATTTTTTATTTAATCAAAGATCTGCCAAATACTGACCGTTTTCTGGTCCTGCTCATATTTAATGATCCGGCTATGATAGGTATTTTATTCATTGGTCTGAGTGTGATCCTTGAGAAAAATCAATCTGTGTTTTATTCACTCATAGTTACTCCGATAAGCCTGCATAGTTATCTTATCTCCCGGATCATTTCGCTGTCCCTTATTGGGGTACTTTGTGCGACAGGAATGACAGTAGCAATGCTCGGTTTGAAAATTTATTGGATCGAATTCCTGACTGGCGTTTTTGCGACTTGCACGATATTTTCATTAGCCGGCATTCTAATTGTCAGCTACACATCTGACTTTCTTGTCTATCTCCTGCGATCAATTCCCGTATTGTTGTTTCTAAGTCTACCCCTGCTAAATTATTTCGAGGTAACCGCGATTGCCGCTTTTGATTTTACTCCTTTATACTCACCACTCCAGCTGATAGAAAAGGGAATCAGCAGCGGACTGAATGCTCATCTGGGTTACCTGAACTACTTCCTTGCGGTAGGCTGGATGGTAGTTTTGTACTTCCTTGTTTTTAGGCTATTTTCAAAAAGAATAAAAAACTCCACATAGTGCCTGTACTCCTACCCTTGGCGATTGCTGACTTCAAACTCGTATTTCGCGATGCTAGCTTGCGTATATTTTTGGTGATGCCCTTCCTGATCTTTCTCGTCATCCTCGTGGCATTGCCGGCACTAATTTCCCGTTATCCCGGGGCAGATCAGTTTACCCATGTGATTTTAATGGGAGCCTTGATCCAAACGAGCACCATGTTCGGATTTATTTACAGTATAGTCCTGATTCATGAAAAGGAAATGCAAGTGGCCATTGTTTATGGAGTGTTACCTATCTCGAAAGTTGGTTTTACCTTAACTCGTTTAGTTTTTCCTTTTGTTGTATCTACATTATTCTCACTGTCACTATTACTCATACAGCCATTCTTTTTCCTGGATCTGACCAGTTGCCTGTTATTGGCAATATTAAGTGGGCTGCTGGCACCCACTCTAATCTTGAGCCTGGCGTCATTATCCAAAAACAAAATGGAAGGTATGACCTGGTATAAATTGCTTAATCTGGTAATCACAATTCCCCTTGTGGCTTTCATTATGCCGCAATACGCTTTCTTTTTCGCTATTATTCCATCATTCTGGATCTATGACACACTTAATCTGATGATTGCGGGCCAATCCTACGGTATTTCCATGTTGGTGGGATATCTTTATTTTTTATTTTTCGGAATTATGATCCTGTTGGATTTTACCCGGAAACATTTCAGAACGTAAGCAAAATATCAGAAGCCAGACACGCTATGATTCCAACCGTAAAGACGATACGATGGACCTGGGAATATTAAGATCAGTGCTTGGTCAGACGGACATCTATCTCCTCGATCAAATCTTAAAGGGACGTTATTCCGAAGGAATGAGCATTTTAGATGCTGGATGTGGTCAGGGTAGGAATCTTAGCTGGTTTATATCACAGAGGATTAACATCTATGGCATTGATCAAGATTCCGAGGCTATCGAAGAAATTAAACGTCAATATCCAGAAGCCCGCGATAATTTTTCCCATGGGACTTTATCACAAATTCCCTTCGCTGATCACTTTTTTCACCATATAATCTCGAGTGCGGTGCTTCATTTTGCCAGCGACCGCAAACACTTTGAGAGATTATTTTCTGAACACATCAGGGTACTCGCTCCCGGTGGCACACTCTTTATCAGAATGACTTCAAATATTGGTTTGTCAAGTGATCGGGTAACAGCAATAAATGATGGCGTATTTAAAATACCCGATGGTTCCGTTCGTTTCCTCATTACCCGGAAAATGATTGATACTTTATTGCAACAATATGATTTGAGTCTAATGGAACCAGTAAAAACAACTAACGTCCAGGATCAACGCTATATGACTACATTGCTATTTCAAAAAAGAATCTGACAAGGCTTTGCGGAACAATGATGGCTATTTTATCCAATGTCTCCCATCGGTGGAGATTAATCTGGCGGCGGACTCTGGCCCCCAGGATCTTGGTGTATAATTTGGAAAATCGGTAGCGGGTTTTTCAGCCCAGGCCTTCACGAATGGCATTACGGCCTTCCAGGCAGCTTCTACCTCATCACTACGCATAAACAAAGTGGCATCTCCTGAGAGTACATCATGCAACAGTGTTTCATATGCTTCCGGCTGTTCGGCATCCTCTTCGGTATTATACATAAAAACGAGATCCTCCTGTTTCAGACGCATCTCCTGACCCACTTGTTTGGCTTGAAAGCGTACCTTAATTGATGTATCAGGTGCAATACTTATTACGATGCGATTGGGCGACAAGCCATCTTCGGCACCGGTAAAAACTTGATGAGGTACCGGTTTAAATTGCACAACGATCTGCGATATCTTTTGTGGCATTAATTTTCCTGACCGGACATAAAAGGGAACATTTTGCCACCGCCAGTTACCCAAATAAAACTTGACAGCTGCGAATGTTTCTGTATTTGAGCGAGCGTCTACTTTATCTTCTTTGCGATAAGCCTTTTGCTCCAGACCATTTTCTCCACCACCATACTGACCACGGGCAGAATTTGCAAAGATTTCCTTTCCTTCATAAACCTGGATAGCTTTCAAAACGTCAAGCTTTTTGTTTCTGATTTCATCGGCATCAAAAGTAACGGGGGGCTCCATTGCAGTAAAACACAACAACTGCAATACATGATTTTGAATCATATCTTTTAGGGCCCCGGACTGATCATAATAACCGCCCCTGTCTCCTACCCCTACTGATTCTGACAC
>JABDLW010000664.1 GCA_013001805.1 Saprospiraceae bacterium
GCCTTATTATAGCTGATACGCAGATCACGAAGAATCTCATCGGCGTTTTCGGTGGCTTTATCCATCGCAGTCATACGCGCTCCGTGTTCGGAAGCATGTGTATCAAGAAGAAATCTATACAATTGAGTTTGCAGTATACTGGGAATCAGTTCATGTAACAAATTGTCCTTATCTGGTTCATATATGTAATCGGCAACGGACTTGTCTTCACTGACCTTTTTGTCCATCTTTACAACAGGGAGAAATTGCTCGGCTTCGGCATATTGCACGGCAGCATTTTTAAAACGGCCATAGCATACCTCAATGGCATCGTAGGACGCGTCATCGTAGTATTGCATCAAGAGATTAGGCACTGCCACGATGTTATCAAAACTCAAATCCGAAAATAAGTTCACATAGTCTTTCACTACCAAATTTGGAGAAAGGCGTTTGCGAAAATAATCAAAACCTTTCTTGCCTATTGGCAGAATGGTCACGTTTCCGGCAGCCATCTGAGTGCGATATTTTCCCTCCATTAAACTCCTGGCTTCCTTGATAATATTCGTATTGAAAGCTCCAGCTAATCCCCGATTGCTGGTAACGACCACGATTAAAACCTTTTTTACATCCCGGGCTACCCCATAAGAGGTCACCGCATCCCCGGCAGAATTTGCCATGATGTTGGCAAGCATATCGTTGAGTTTCAAGGCATATGGTCTCATCTTTACGATGGCATCTTGTGCCCGACGTAACTTGGCAGCCGAAACCATTTTCATTGCCTTGGTGATTTGCTGCGTCGAAATCACCGATTTGATTCTTTCTCTAACCTCTTTTAAATTCGCTCCCATACAGCAATTTTATTGATCAATGCCTTAATACTAATTGTACTGTTTTGCGATTTCGGCCCCAAGTTTTTCCAGGGTGGCGGTTCCTTCCGGAGTTAATTTTCCAGCCTTAAATTCATCTAGAACGTCTTGGTGTCTCTGCGTCAATGTGGTCAAAAACTGCTCTTCAAATTCTTTGACCTTGTCCAGAGGTACGTTTCTCAGCAAGTTTTTAGTTCCCAGATAA
Source organism: Saprospiraceae bacterium (assembly GCA_013001805.1). Classification (GTDB taxonomy): domain Bacteria; phylum Bacteroidota; class Bacteroidia; order Chitinophagales; family Saprospiraceae; genus JABDMH01. The sequence continues at coordinate 1,051 of JABDLW010000664.1, forward strand.
ATAATGGCAACCTGCTTTTCAACCGATACCGGACTGTATTGAGGTTGCTTTAGCACTTCTACGTTTCGGGCTCCCTTCTCAAGAACCTGTTTGGTTGCCGCATCCAGATCTGATCCAAATTTGGCAAATGCCTCCAACTCGCGGTATTGAGCCTGATCTAATTTTAGTGTACCGGCCACTTTTTTCATAGATTTTATCTGTGCATTTCCTCCCACACGAGATACCGAGATACCGACATTGATCGCCGGCCGAATGCCTGAATTGAACAGGTTGGACTCCAGGAAAATCTGACCATCGGTAATTGAAATTACATTGGTGGGAATGTAGGCAGAAACATCTCCAGCCTGGGTTTCGATGATTGGTAAGGCAGTAAGTGAGCCGCCACCCCTTACTAAGGGTTCACCTTGAGCGTCCTTGGCATTCTGCAACGAAACGGGGAGATCATTCATATTACGGGCTATCCCATCGTCGTTAATGATTTTGGCAGCGCGTTCCAGAAGTCTGGAGTGAAGATAAAATACATCTCCAGGATAGGCTTCCCGACCTGGTGGTCTTCGCAGCAATAACGACACTTCGCGATAAGCGACGGCTTGTTTCGACAGATCATCGTAGATAATCAGAGCCGGACGTCCCGTGTCTCGAAAGAATTCTCCGATCGCTGCCCCGGCAAAAGGTGCATAAAACTGCAACGGTGCCGGATCAGCAGCCGAAGCCGAGACAATAATTGTATATGGTAGTGCACCATTTTCCTCTAATACTTTTGCTACCTGAGCTACGGTAGAAGATTTCTGACCAGATGCAACGTAGATGCAATATACTGGCTCACCACGGTCATAGAATTCTTTTTGATTAATTATGGTGTCGATGGCAATAGCCGTCTTACCGGTTTGGCGGTCTCCAATTATAAGCTCCCGCTGGCCCCTGCCGATTGGTATCATTGAATCGATCGCCTTGATACCCGTTTGTAATGGTTCATTGACCGGTTGGCGATAAATTACTCCGGGTGCCTTTCTTTCTAATGGTAGAGCAAATTTAGTTCCTCCGATTGGTCCCTTACCATCAATCGGCGCTCCTAATGGATTCACCACACGACCAAGGAAGCCTTCTCCGACATCAATAGAGGCAATTTGACCAGTACGCTTCACATTGGAACCCTCTTTAATACCATCTCCGGATCCTAATAGTACAACCCCTACATTATCTTCTTCCAAGTTAAGAGCAATAGCCTGAGTCCCATTATCAAATTGTACCAGTTCACCTGCCTGGACCTCGGTTAGCCCATAGACCCGGGCTATTCCATCTCCCACCTGCAAAACGGTACCGACTTCTTCTAATTGGGTTTCTGTCTTGAATCCGGATAATTCTTCCTTGAGGATTGCGGATATTTCATCGGGCTTTACATCAACCATGTGCTGTACTTTTTATCTTTATGTTTGTTAATTTAGTTGGCAAACTGCTTGCGCAACTCTTTTAATTTAGTAGCGAGACTAGCATCGTATTGTTTACCTTCAAAGGCCAAAGTAAACCCGCCCACCAGCTCAGGATCCACTTCTACTTGCACCTCCAGATTCTCCTTGGCAATTTTCGCAGCAATCAATTTCTGTCGAATACTATTTATGGTACCATCATCAAGTGGTACTGCCGTCTTGATAATGATTGTTGAAATATTCTTAAATTCCTTGTATTGCTCCACAAAGGAGTCCACGATCTCAGGCAAGAGACTTTCCCGGCCTTTGCGAATCATGATATCAAAGAAAGCTTGAGTACTTTTTGATAGTTTATTGGCAAAAACTCGATGAAAAATGCCTTTTTTCTTACCCGGATTAATGATTGGGCTCTTGATCATTAAGAGCAAATCTCTAACCTTTAATGCCTCCTGAACGTGCATCATGTCTGCCAATACGGCGTCCAGTTGATTTCGATCAATGGCTAAGTCAAGTAGTGATTTGGCGTATCTTGAGGCAATTCTGTGAGCTGACATGATATCGGGTTTGAATTAAGATAGTTTCAGATCGTTTACCAAATTGCTCACTAATCTTTTTTGGCTCTCTCTATCTTTCAACTGCTCCTTAAGAAGCCTTTCTGTAATTTCGATGGCCATCATTCCCGCTTGATTTTTTACCTCATTAATGGCTTGCTTTTTCTGATTTTCTATCTCGATCTTGGCCTGAGCCAGAATTTTATTGGCTTCTTGCTTGGCACCTTCTTTGGCCTCTTTGATCATACCGTCACGGGTCTCTTTGGCTTCTTTCAGCATTTGGCTCCGTTCTTCCCTTGCCTGCGCCAATAGTGCCTCGTTATCTGCTTTCAATTTGGCCATCTCCTGACGTGTTCTAACCGATTCATCAAGAGCACCTTGAATGTCATCTTCTCTCTTTTTTAAAGCCTGTGCGATTGGGCGGAAGGCAAATCGTCCGATGATGATCCAAAAGAGGGCAAATATGATACATGACCAGATGAAAAGCCCCGGATCTGGTTTTATGACACTAAAGTCTGCTAAGAATATCATAGTTGTAATTCATTTAGTCTAATAATTGGATTCAAATTTAGGACCGGAGTCAACCAACCGTTGATGGTCCGGTCCTAAAAATTCTTAGGCTGCTACCGTTGGAAGTATATAAGCGATGATGATAGCGATCAAGGCAGCACCTTCAACCAGGGCGGCCATCAATATCATGTTTGCTCTAATATCACCCACGGCCTCAGGCTGGCGTGCAATCGCTTCCATAGCTTTTGCTCCGATATTACCTATGCCAATTCCGGCACCAATAACTGCCAAACCCATTCCAATAGCGGCAATTGAACCAATCATTTGTAAAATATTTATATGATGAATTAATGATGTTCTTCTATAGCTGCTCCAATATAGGATGCAGTCAATATTGCAAATACAAACGCCTGAATAAAAGCTACCAACAATTCTATCGCCATCATGAAAATGGTTAGAGGAATTGAAACGGCGGCTCCCAGAGAAGCCCCTGCAACACTTTGACCCGAGCTTCCGAAAATAAAGATCAAACCAATAAAACTTAAAACCACAATGTGTCCTGCTGTGATATTGGCAAATAGCCGTAGCATCAGCGTGAAAGGCTTAATAAACAATCCCAGGATTTCAACCGGTGTAATGATGGCAGCTTTGATCGCCGCGGGTACACCCGGCATCCAAAGTACATGGGTCCAATAATCTTTCTTTCCACTGAGGTTGGTTACAAAAAATGTGAATAAGGCAAGTGCCATGGTGAATGCCAAATTACCCGTGACATTCGCACCTCCAAAAAATGGAATCTGGCCAAAAAGATTGAGGCCCAGTATGAAGAAAAACAAGGCCATTAAAAATGGTTGGTACTTATGCCACTTGTCACCTAAAAATGGTTTCGCAACTTCTTCCTGTATAAATAGGAACATGGGCTCCATAAAAGACTGTACACCCTTTGGCGCCATGCCTTCCCGTCTTGTGTATGATCTTGCTATCCCTAAAAATAGCCAAGCCAGGAAGCCAAAAATCAGCAGCATGGCTACCACGTTTTTCGAAATTGAGAAGTCGTAAAAGGATGTTAAACCTCCTCCAAAAAGACCACCGTCGATGATGCTTTTGTTTTCCAGGATATAAGCCTGCCCGTCATAACATACATAGGCATCTTTGCCCTGATGAGCAAACCCGCCGATTTCCACGTGATCCAGAGGAAAAGATGGATCGACCACTCTCTTCACGGTGCCAGCATCCAATACATAGCCACGATAAGCCTTATGGCCATCGCCATGACCGCGAAAATCAAAGGCAAACTTACCAGATGAAAAGAAATCCAAACCATGCCCAGGAGCATATAAAATGCAAGGCAAAGGAAAATTCCAGGGACCAATTGAAAAGACGTTTAGATTGGCGATGTGATGAAAAGCTGTTGCCGCTGGATCGAATTCTTCGTCGTGATGAGATACATGTGCACAAAGATCTCCATGATCGTCATGTCCAGCAGCGCCCTCATGTTCCATTTCATGGGTGTCATGCTGAGCCTGAAGTGGTGCAATTTGATCGTACAAGACGGAAATATTAGTAAGTACGATCAGTAGGAAATATTTCGACAATTTCATCAGTAGTTTTACCCTTCCTTAAAATTCGGCACAAAGGTATGATTTTAACCCTTTTATGCTAGTCTTGAGCAGTCTTTTTTAAAGGAATCTCACGTGTATGATTATGTGATGTTGTGGAACTCTAAGGCTTTGTATCCATATCTAATTTTCGACACGTGGAATCTTGGCAAATTTTATTGCCTCCAGAGGACACAAGATGATGGTTTTGCTTACAAAGTCCGGAAAGACACAAAATTTTGCGTAAAAACTGCCCCGCAATTAAGAGCAAGAAGGTGTAATAGATCTTTCCAATGATTAGCACAGCGCCATTTTTGATTGATTTTATCATCGGCACTCATATAATTCATATAGTTAACGCCTTCCTCGACCTGAGAAACAATACTTTGCAACTTTTAATCATCTAGATTTTAAGAAGGCATCTAATTGAGGTATTTGCCTACTATCGGCATCCTTCTTCCCATTCCAAAAGCTTTCGAAGAGATCCTGATTACCGGGGGAGTCTGAAAGCGTTTGAATTCGTTGATGTTTACGAGGCGTAATATTCTCCCCACGAGCTCTGCATCATAACCCATGGCGACAATTTCCCTTGGTCCTTGCTCCATTTCGATATATTGGTATAAGATCATATCGAGAATGTCATATTCTGGCAGTGAGTCTGAGTCTTTTTGGTTTGGCCTTAACTCGGCACTGGGTGGTTTGATTAGTGTATTATTAGGGATGATTTCCTGCTTACGATTGATGTGCCGGCACAGGGCAAAGACCTCGGTTTTGTAGAGATCACCAATGACGCTTAATCCACCAGCCATGTCCCCATACAAAGTTCCATAGCCAACAGCAGCCTCACTTTTGTTTGAGGTATTAAGCAAAATATGTCCAAATTTATTAGACATCGCCATCAAAATCACGCCCCGGCAACGCGCCTGTAGATTTTCTTCCGTAACATCAAATGGAAGTTTGTCAAACAGTGGGTTGAGTGATTGTATAAAAGCCTGATAGGTATTTTCAATGGAAATTATATCATATTGTAGGTCTAAATTTTGAGCCAGTGCTACCGCATCTTCAATGGAATGTGAAGATGAAAATTTCGAAGGCATAAGTACCACTCGCACATTTTCAGGACCGAGAGCGTGGCTAGCCAGCACTGCTGTCAGCGCCGAGTCTATGCCTCCCGAAAGACCTAAAATCGCCTTCTTAAAACCGAGCTTCCCGAAGTAATCGCTAATTCCGAGTATTAAGGCCCGGTAGATCAGTTCATATTTATCTTTAGTTTGAAAGTGATTTTCTTTGTTGGATACGATATCATCTAGCTCAAACACCTGCAATTTTTCTTCAAAATAGGGTAATTCAATTACGTGACCGCTTGGAGATATAGCCAGCGAACCTCCGTCAAAAATTATCTCTGTTTGAGCTCCCACGTGGTTGATGTAGAAGAGCGGCAGACCGTACCTTAAAGCATTTTGTCTGATTACGTCAATTCGTTTTTGACTGTGAGTGTAGCTGAATGGTGATGCCGAAATATTGATCATCAAATCCGGCTTTTGTGGCATCATTTCATCCATTGGACAAATCGTATACAGTGGATTTTCATTGCCGATATTCCACATATCCTCACAAATAGTGATGGCAATCCGGCACCCCTTGTAATCAAAGGTTTCAAACTTTGTTGCCGGCTCGAAATAACGATTTTCGTCAAAGATGTCGTAGGTCGGCAGAAGTGCTTTTTTAGATTGGTGCACAATTTTACCATTGGCCAACATAAAAGCACTATTGTGCAGGTCTTTTCCTTCGACCACTGGATTAACCGCCGGGCTCCCTACGATGATAGCGATGTCATGAGCGACTTCGCACAAAGCCAATACCGAATTGTGAGATCTCCTCACGAAGTCGGCAAATTCCAGAAAATCACGAGGTGGATAGCCACATGTAGCAAGTTCACCGAAACAAATTAGATCAACATGCTGTGCCTTGGCCTCTTCTACGGCCTCTAGCATTTTACGTAGGTTTCCTTCAAAATTGCCTATATGGTAGTTCAGTTGGGCAATCGCAATCCGCATGGCAATCAAATTTTTTAATGTTTCGGATGTTGGCAAAAATCGTAAATTATAGCTATAATTTACGGCTTGTTGATTATCAGTGCTTTAGTGCGCTTTTGCAGCCACAATGATCGGGCCTGTCACGGCTCTGAACGTTATCATATGCCAATCTTTTGTAGCTTTAAGCTCCGCAAAAGTATTGCTTATTCACATGAGTCAATTTATTGTTTCTGCCAGAAAGTACCGACCACTCCGCTTTGCTGACGTCGTGGGACAGGAACATGTCAGTCATACGCTGAAGAATGCCATCAAACAAAACACTTTGGCCCATGCTTTCTTGTTTTGTGGCCCCCGCGGAGTTGGCAAAACTACTTGTGCACGCATATTGGCAAAGGTGCTGAATTGCAAAAACGTCACGGAAGATACAGAGCCTTGCAACACCTGTGAGTCTTGCCTGTCATTTGATAAAAATGCATCACTCAATATTATAGAACTTGATGCGGCGTCCAATAATAGTGTCGAGCATATTCGTTCGTTAAACGAGCAAGTAAGATTTCAACCTCAGGAAGGTGCTTACAAAGTTTTCATTATTGATGAGGTTCACATGCTCTCTTCCTCCGCCTTTAATGCATTTTTAAAAACACTGGAAGAACCTCCTTCTTATGCCATTTTCATCCTGGCTACAACCGAGAAACACAAGATTATCCCAACTATCTTGTCGAGGTGCCAGATCTTTGATTTCCGGAGAATAAAAGTGGAAGGCATCATTGGTCAATTACAAACAATCTGCGAAAATCAGGGTATTAGTGCGGATGAAGATGCCCTGCATTTGATTGCTACTAAAGCCGACGGTGCATTACGTGACGCACTTAGCATATTTGATAAGTTGGCAAGTTTTGGTGGCAAGAATATTTCCTACCAGGATGTCATTTCGAACCTGAATATTCTTGATCATGACTACTTTTTTAAAGTAGTCGATGCTTTGCTCATGGGCAATATCAGTGAAGTTCTACGAATCTTCGATGAAATTCAGCAAAAGGGCTTTGAGGGAGATGCCTTTCTAAATGGACTTGCTGAGCATTTGCGTAACCTTTTAGTCTGTCATCATCAATCTATTCATTATCTACTTGAACTAACGGAACAAATAAAGTCACTATATACAGAGCAGGCCGCGCTGGCCCCGGCAGATTTTATTCTTTCGGCACTGGATATTGCCAATGAGTATGATGTCAATTACCGGATGGCAAAAAATAAGCGGTTGCATATCGAAATGGCGCTGATCAAAATGAGCTATCTGAATCGTCGTACCGAAGAGGTAAATGTTCTTTCGAATACCGAAAAAAAAAATGAAAACCGAACACCAGTAACGGGTGGAAGGAAACAAGAATTAAAGGCATCCCGTCCTCCGGGAGGTGAAAAAATAAAAGCTACCAGTGACCCTTCGATCGAACCTACTAATTTCTCGATCAAAAATGAAGTCAACAACGAGGCTTATCCCTTAGCCGATGCCCGCTCAGATCAGGAAGATCAAACACTATCCACCATCGGGGAAGGTTTACCTTTTGATTTAAAAAAGAAAGGTGAACCCAGAGGTCCGGGACTCAACACATTGAACCATTTTGTCAGAGAAGTTGAAAAACAATTTGAGGAGAATAAAGAACTGGAGTCCCTGGTGATCTCACTGGATCAGGTGCAATCGATTTGGGATGAATATGGTGAAGGTCAGTCTTCGCAAACGGTTAAGGCTGTGTTGCAGAAGACAAAGCTTGATGTCATCAACAATGCCATCGTTGCTAAGGTTGGCAGCATGATATCTAAGTCAGTCATATTACAGGAGGTCAATCTAATCGAGGATTTAAGGGCCAAACTCGGTCTACCCCGGTTAACAATTAAAATAGATATTGACGAGGATAGTGTGGATGTCATTGACAGACCTAAGATCCTGACAACGAAGGAAAAGTTTGAGTTTATGTGCACCCAGAATCCTCAGCTATCGTCTTTCATGGATAAATTCGGTCTTAAACCCGATAGCGATATTTAGCAGTCACCGGTTACTTTACCGATGTGGTTTGGCTGCCAGGAGACTGTTGAAATACCCAACTTGCGCTGATTTTACTACCAATATTTTATTGTTTCAAAATCACAAGCCGTTGTCGTCGTTGCTGCCTTCGTTGATCCTCAGTCAGTTACAGCCCGGTATCTTCCCCGTCCGTACCGGCACG
>JABDLW010000096.1 GCA_013001805.1 Saprospiraceae bacterium
AATTTAAATTCCTCCTTTCCTTTGCTCAATAACTGGCCATTTAAATAAAAAGCATTCGGCCCCTTTACATCGAATCTACCATTAAAATGGAGCGACCGTGTTTTTAAATCAAATTGTACCCCTCGCACTGTCTCAGACCAGTTGGTGATAATCACATCCTGAGCATGACGGATCCGGCCTACCTTGTCAAGTTCCAGAGCGAAGGTATCGTTCGGAACAAGGCCGAGAGCAGATAAAACAATACGGGCAAATTTGTGATAGCCCTCCGCATTTAATTGTACACCATTCTCAGTATATTTTTTTTCGGTTGGCTCCTGAATTAAACTCTCAAAGAGATCTATAAATAAATGGCCACGGGCAGTTGCCTGATCTTTAATAAATTCAGTGGTAAGGCGCAATCGCTCATTTCGTTGATCCGTATTTACCGGAAAAACGGTGCTTTCCTGTTTGGGAGGTGAAAGTAAAACTGCATTAATTCTGAGTGAGTCCACAATTTCCAATAGCCTGGTGTATCCGCTCTGAAATAAGTCATGGTCATCACTGTAGGCCATTTCCGGCCCGTATCCAATAAATAAAGTGTTGGGAGCTGCCTGGATAATATGGTCGAGTAGTACCTTGGAGCCAAAGCCCTCTTGTGCCGAGGGTGGCTGCCAGGATCTTGTATTTTGAGCCGAGCCAAACTGAGATCGTGCCAGGCCAAACACATCATCGGCCGGCCAACCTATATTGCGAAACGTTAGCGACTGTCCCGGCCAATTTCGCAAAATAGCACTTTCCAAGAATGGGTACTTATCAAGCTCTGATATCAGTGTTCCACCGAGAAATACAAGTCGCTGTGTACTGTCCTTGATTGGCACCGACAGACTTTGAGGCATGGTAAAAGGACTCTCTTGATTGTCCTGATTCCATGCTTTTATTTTCCACCACAGCTTCTTACCGGAAGGCAGGGCAGGTCCATCATACCTCATCATGGTGTCCCGGGTAAAGCGCCTTCCACTGTCCCAAATATCTCCCACATCCTTCTTGAGAAGGTCGGGGTCATTGGCGAGAAGTATACGATAACCAAAGACTGTGTCAGCATTTGTGCAGGTCCAGCTGAAAATTATATCGTCTGTCTCAATACCCAAATTGGTTTCTATATGAGTCAACTCGGCATTGATTAAGGAGAATTCATTTACGGATTTACAACCGGTCCAAAAGATCAGCAGAGCGCATACAACTGCATAGGTAAATTTCATTCTGTCAAATTATCCAAAATTACGTCAACCGTCAAAATTATCTGGCAATGTACAAGACTTCCTCTTCCTTTTAATGATGCTACTTTCTCAGATACCTGGGTCACCCATCAGCCTCCAGCCTTATGGAATCAGGGGTTGAAGGGAATTCCGACTTTTTTGATCAATTCAATAAATCGTGGCTCCCTATGTAGTTTGGCCCAGGTAGGATTGATGCCAAGGAAAACCATAGAACCAAGACGATGTTGGTAGGCGCCTTCCAGATACGATAGAGCGCTATCTTTATCATCAAGGGCAAGAAAAATCGTAGCAAAATCAAGATGCAATAATTGCTGAGGATTTTCCTTTTGGCGTTGTTTCAATTTATCTAAAATCTCTAAAACTTTTTCCCGTTGTCCCATCAAACCATAGACAAAACCTACCGGTGTCCATCCTGAGAGCGGGCTACCCGTGAGCGTCTGGTACTCAAGTAAATAAGCAAGTGCAGCGGAATATTCCTCTTTTAACAAATATGCAATACCCTTAGCCTCCATGGCGATCCTGAGGTCAGGTGCTATTACCAGGGCCTTATCATATGCCAAAAGTGCTTCGTCCAGGCTGCCGCTATATAATAAGGCCTGCCCATAGTAGCAGTGCAAAAGTGCATTTAGCGGATCCAGAGACAATGAATCAGCTAGGAGGTCAACTGCGATGTCACTTTTACCCATAGCTGACACATATAAGCTCTTTGTAATGAGATAGTTGTCATCTTGCTTGCTTTGCTTAGAAGCACAATTCAGATGATACTCAACTCCAGGCCAATTCCATTCATAAAACAGTGCAACCAGGGCCTTGGCTACATGTGCACTGGCATCCTCAGGATTTAGAGCGATGGCGCGATCTGCTGCCTCTCTGGATGTTTCAAATGCTTCTTTAGGTGGTACGACACCTATGGAGCCCAAAAAAGCATAAATCGATGCCTTATGCGAAAGTGGAAGTGTAAAATCGGGCTCCAATGCCAGTGCCTTGTCGAAATAGCTTAGCGCCTTAAACCCATCAGTGGGATTAAATTTATTAAAGAAGAATACACCCTTTAGGTACAGGTCATAGGCCTGCATATTTTGAGTTGGCGGTTTGATGTTTTCAGAATCAAACGGATCTAGAAATAAGCGCATTTTAGCAGAAATCTTCTGAGCAATTTCATCCTGGACGGCAAAGATATCTTCCAGATTCCGGTCATAAGTCTCTGACCACAAATGCACATCCTCAACAGCATTAATTAATTGTGCCGTGATTCTGACCTGTTTGCCCAGTCTTCGTACACTACCTTCTAAAATCGATTGGACACCCAATATTTGGGCAATTTGCTTAATACCATGGGTTTTACCCTTAAAGGCAAAAGATGATGTACGTGAGGTCACACGAAGTCCATCCATGCGAACCAGCGTATTTAATATCTCCTCTGTAATTCCGTCGCTGAAAAACTCATTATCCGGATCTGAACTCATGTTGGTAAACGGTAAGACCGCGATCGTCTTGAGACTTAATTCGCCTTTACCCTGCAAATCTCCGGGCTTCGGAACCAATAAATTGTGACCCGTCACTGCAAATATTTTGACTGGCCTCTTCACATTCTTTAAATTGAATTCACCCAGGTAAGTTGTTTGTAGTTCGGGATGATTTTGAATTTCCGAGTTGACTTTATCCGAAATTAAAATGGACTCCGGCAGTCCCATACTTTCAATACGCGATGCAATATTTACCCCTTCACCATAGACCCCATCTTCATCAAAGGCGATATCACCGGTATGGATTCCAATGCGTAAAGGAATCTTTGGCTCTGAGCTTAATTCTTTCTGAATCAGAATAGCTGATTCGACGGCCTGCAATGCACTATCGAAGGTAATCAGGGATCCATCACCAAAATATTGAATGATCTCACCGGCAAAATCCCGGGTTGACGCTTCCAGTACTTTTCTGTGGCGCTTACGTCTACTTTTAGCTAATTGCTCATCTTGGCCCATCAGTGCAGTATAACCTACCATATCGGTAAACATAATGGCACTAAGTTTCCTGTACATTATCGGTGTTTTTTGGCAATCATGACGAAGGTAAGGATTTAAGTTGCAAGCCCTCTTGCAGGATCGACCTGCATAGATATCTTGGGGTTTACAACCTATTAACAGACAATTTAAAGAATAATTTTGCTTACTTTCCGGCAAATAAACAGCATGCTTCCACACAGCTTCCATCAGATTTCATACGCTTTGATAATATTTCTGATGGTATTTGTCCCTTATGCAAATGGTCAGTCCAATTTTAAAAGTGATTCACTAGCTATTCTAAAAGTGCTCTACCAACAACAGGATCACTGGAATGAAGCCGACATTGAATCCTTCATGGGAGGTTACTGGCCATCGGAAGAACTAGTATTTGTAGGCGCGGAGGGACCTACTTATGGTTATGAGCCGGTAAAATTAAATTACTATAAACGTTACCCCGATAAAACCAATATGGGCACTTTGGCATTTACAGTGATACAATTATCGAGAATTGATCAGGCGAGTGCTTTATTGGTTGGGAGATATCATCTCACTCTGACCACGGGAAACTCCCAAGGCTATTTTACTTTGGTCTGGAGAAAAATCAACGGAAATTGGTTGATTGTGAGTGACCACACTACTGCAGGTAAATCTTCAGATTAATTATCATGGGTGTACTATAAATAGAAAAATGCCGGAATTACCTGAGGTAAATACAGTTAGAAATAATTTTCACCTGACCGTCTTACACCTAAACATAATTGAGGTGGCGGTTCACGATGACGTGATTCTTCGCAACAGCTCACCTAAGCAATTTAAACAAACACTTGATGGTCGACGGTTTGTCGACACTTACCGGCAGGGTAAGTACTTTTTCGGTATCCTGGATAATGGAATTCATATACTTTTTCATTTGGGGATGACAGGTGACCTCATCTATTATTTTACCAGGGACGACCAACCCAAGTACGAGCGTTTCCGTATTCAATTCTCGGATGGGATGATTTTGGGTTACAATGATCCTCGGAAATTTTCGAATATCCTGGTCATTCAAAACCTACCCATATACTTGCAAGAAATTAAATTAGGTCCGGATGCCCTGGTCATTTCGCAAGAAGAATTTGAAGCGATGTTTGCAAACCGAAAAACCTCGTTAAAAGCGCTGTTGATGAATCAACAGCTAATCGCCGGAATAGGAAATCTTTATGCCGATGAAATCTGCTATCAAGCAAAAATCCATCCTGCCTCATCTGCCGGTGCTCTGAGCAGACGCCATTTAAATGTACTCTATAAGTTAATGCGAGAAATATTGCAGGAAGCCTGCGACCGGGAAGCCTATTATCAAATCTATCCTGATAATTGGTTTTGGAAATGGCGTTCGGACGATACTAAGGTCCTAAAAGGCAAAGGATCCGTGGGCAAAATGAAGATTGCAGGCCGTACCACCTATTTTGTCGAAGGGTATCAAAAACTTATTGTTTGAGAAAACAAGTTACTCCGTGACAACACGTGAAATTCATCTTGAATCTTAATTGCCATAATTTTTGCATCTTCCTGACATAATCAGATATATCCTTTAACACCAACTATTTTGAATACGATTTCCCGGCAAAATGCAATTTTAATCCTATCAGTCCTGTTGGCATCCTGTCGCCCTGACCAGCGGGCTTCGCAAAATGTCGACTGGGCCCACTACCTCGGCAGTCCCGCCAGCTCACAATATTCCGAACTAGATCAAATAAATACTGACAATGTAAATCAATTACAGGTAGCTTGGACTTTTGTAACCGGCGACAGTGCTATGTATCAGACTAACAATTTGGTTGTCGATGGTGTAGTATATAGTGTCACTCCCAACAGCCGGATCATCGCTCTTGACGGTAGCGATGGATCGCTCATCTGGTCATTTGATCCGGCGAAGATTCATGAGATTGGCCGCGACGGTGATCAGCGCGGTGTAATGTACTGGAGTGATGGCGATGATAAAAGAATTTTGGGGTCACGTGGGTCGTGGCTCTATGCTCTGGATGCGGTTACCGGAATTCCCATTAAATCCTTTGGTGAGGGAGGTTGGATACATCTGGGTGATGCCATGGATGTTGACGGAAGACCTAACGTGAGCTTGAATACTCCTGGCCACATATATAAAGACATGTTTATCATTGGCGCCAATGTCAATGAGGATGTTCCTGGATCCGTGCGTGCCTTTGATATCCGGTCCGGAGAAAGGAAGTGGATATTTCACACGCTCCCGCGACCCCGCGAATTTGGATCGGAAACCTGGCCTGAGGGTTATTTGGAACGTACCGGAGGAGCTTCTGATTGGTCAGGAATCGCTATTGATACAGTTAGAGGCATTGTTTACTCTTCAACAGAAACTGCAGGTCCGGACTTTTATGGTGGGTATCGCTATGGTGAAAACTTATTTGCCAATTGCCTCATTGCTTTGGATGCAAACACAGGTGAAAGACTTTGGCATCATCAATTGGTGCATCATGATCTTTGGGACCTGGACCTATGCACTCCCCCTACTCTGCTGACCGTGCAACATGAAGGCAAGCCAGTTGACGTGGTAGCCCAGGGAACAAAGATGGGGCTCTTATTTGTTTTTAACCGGGAAAATGGTGAACCGCTATGGCCTATTGAGGAACGGCCAGTGGAGGCAAGCCGCATTAATGGCTTTGACGCCTGGCCTACGCAACCATTCCCAACGAAACCGCCACCACTTACGCGCCAGCGATATACTGAAGCAGATTATTCGGATATCTCGCCACAGGCATATCAATTAAGCCAGGAC
>JABDLW010000667.1 GCA_013001805.1 Saprospiraceae bacterium
TTTATGGGAACAGTGGTATTATTTGTGAGGTTTGAATCAAGTCTATTTATATATATAAACAGTAAATTGTCAATATCATATGGTAGGAGTAAACCTGAATTTCTTTGGGGCATCAATCTGTTATGGAAGGACACTATCGATGGCTTATGAGTGGGAATTAAAATAAAATAAATAAAAAAAATGGCTTTTATTTCAATTGATATTTATACCTTTCAATCGTATTTAAAAATTCTTTCGAATGGTGGGCTTATGTTTTCAGCCCTTACAACAGAGATGAATCCCGGTTTTAGTTCACAAGTAAAACCATATGATCATGAGAATACCAGGAGAAAAATTCCTTTTTAGCATGTTAGGACTTAATTTAGGAGTCCGATGGTGGCATTTTATTATTGCCTATGTAATTTTACATGCAGTCCTACTAAGTACGGGTATACTATTTGACCTTTGTTGATTGATTTAAAATCTTAATTGAGTAATAAATTTACCCAATTAAGGCTTTTGTGACTACAATTGACACAGAATTAAATGGGGTTTTTGACAATTGGAAGAAATCGTAGCATTTGACAGAAATGTGATGATTTCTTCCTTTTTTGTTTCAAATACAAGAATAAATACGAAATCGATTGTCTTTTGCTAAAAGACTGATTAATAGTAGTAAGAATATATGAAAATACGGTGATAAGATATCCTTTGTCTCCGGAATATACTCGCCAGGCTTGGTTTGTTGAATCGTCATATTTATGTAAAAACGCACTTGCTTTTCCCTGAAATCGGGTTTTCTTGATCCAGGTATCGCATCTTTGTATTCTATTCGTCCTCCATCAGGTTCCAGGAATGTTTTTATAGCATCCGCAATTTTATTCGATTAAGATCATTTATTATCGCCAGGCTTCGTATGGCATGCGCTTTTCTGTAGTTTTTTGAATGCAGGAAGTATTTAGAAGGAAATTATTGGATTTATTGGCCTTCACTTTTATTTCGATTAATTGATCATTTAAATATTTTTTTAGGGATTAGATTTATTGATAATTAATCAGGGAATTTATGGTCGGCAGGATTCGAAAAAAATATAAATTAAATATATTGGTTGGGGCTTCTGGTGAATATTCGTAATTAAATGATTGATTTAATAGGACTCCACCAGGGTATATTTTTTGATTTTATTTATTTGATATAAATGTTGGTCAATTCCGTGTGCTGAGATTGTTCTGATGAATGAGGTTGTTCAGCTGATGCTTTGCGTTTTGCTTTGTGTTTAGAGAAATAAATTTAACAACTGTAGTTAATAATGGCATTGGGAAGTTTGATTTGTTGATGACAGGGGGCCAATTGTATTTATTTTAAATGATAGAGTATGAGGTTTTGGAATTAGTCGGACCGGTTTCACGTTAAAATAAAAGGTGGTGCTTATTGCTAAATCATAAATTCGCTGGAAATTGCCAGATTAGGTCTATTGCTCATTAGATTATCTGGCGCAATTAATCAGCGATTTCTGGCGCTGATGCCCATCTTGCCCCATTTTTGCTCGCGATATATTCGATAAACGGTGTAGAATATAGCAATATGAATGAGGGCATTTAGAAAGACGATGTGGGTGTAATTGATTTGGCCAAATATGGAGAAATCGAGAAATATGATGAATTTTAAAGTGATGAAAAGGTAGTTACTAACGGGAGAAAAAGATATACTTTATTTTTTCGATGGGGTCAACAATTGATTCCAGTTGATTTACAAATTTCAGGGTTAGATTATAGTCATCGCATTGCGGTATATTGACAGCAAAGTACATGGAGATCATGATACTTATGAGGGGTAGTAAGACTATAGTAGCCCCTGCAAGCTTCCCAAAGTGATGGTCCCATCTGGTCATGATATTTGGCATAGTGCAAATATATCAATTCCGGGTGGTGGCTTTCGGTCGATTGCTTAGTGCCGAAAGACAATTTTTCCGAACTGGTAAACACTAAAATCACTGATGAAATTGGCGCTAAAACTTACTATGACATGTTAATGCGATGTCAAGCAAATTGATCCAGGTGCCTTGGGAAATAGAATCTAGAAATCACCAGCCCGTTGGTCATTTGCTTCTCTGCCAATATCGTCGTAACTTAAGTGCAAAACAAAGAATATATGAAACGTCGGCACTTCATCAACCAGGCCATGTCCTATGCGGGAGCTTTATCACTCACTTCATTTCCTTACCATAAATTTATTAGTGATAAGAAGAAATATGCCACGGATGTGGTCAAGCTTGGTAATACCGGCATTGAACTGACGCGCCTGGCCATGGGTACCGGAACCCGGGGCGTCAATGGTTCCTCTAATCAGACCCGACGTATGGGAATCAAAGGTCTGGGGGATTTTCTGCATTTTTCTTATGACAATGGCATTTTATTTTGGGACTCTGCCGACCAATATGGCACACATCCACACCTAAAGGAGGCGCTGAGGCGAGTGCCGAGAGAAGATGTGACCATATTAACCAAAACCCACGCAACCACTGAGAAAGAAATGAAGGCCGATCTCGATCGATTTCGCAGTGAAATTGGAACGGATTACCTGGATATCGTCTTGCTGCATGCCATTACCGATGGAAAGTGGCCGGAGAAAAAAGCTGCTGCCATGGATGTCATGAGCCGGGCTCGTGAAGATGGCATCATCCGTGCTCACGGAATCTCCTGCCACTCACTGGAAGCACTCGAAACGGCGGCAGAAACAGATTGGGTGCAGGTAGATCTGGCTCGATTTAATCCCGCTGGTAATCGCATGGATGCAGAAATGCCAGTGGTACGCGAAGTGCTAAAGAAGATGAAATCAAAAGGTAAAGGTATCATCGGAATGAAAGTTTTAGGTGCCGGTTCACTGGCTAATCGCATAGATGAATGCCTGCAGTTTCAACTTGCCCACGAGTTTATCGACTGCTTCACCATTGGCCAGGAAACTGTCGAAGAGTTTTACGACCTGCAAAGGAGAATTCCCGAAGCCAGTGTAAGAGGGTAGGAGTAGCGATAGATTCCACAGGTCCCTGCACAGAATGTGCACTGACTATTTATATATTGTTCCAGCCAACCTATTTGCGGACCTCAGCTAGCAAAGCCTGGCCATACTTGAATCTTGGAAATCATGACTCAGACGGTGGAAGCAATAAACCCTGGTTCAAACAATAATAGGGACAAACGATCTTACCCCTTCACGTAGGCGTCGTCATGCACATTAGCCACTGCTCTGCCGCTGGGATCATTCATGTTCTTAAAAGCTTCATCCCATTCTAAGGCAATTTTGGTGCTGCAGGCCACACTCGCTTCCTGAGGCACGGAGAGAGCCGCCGCATCGCTGGGAAAATGCTCTGCAAAAATCGACCGGTAATAAAACTCTTCTTTGTTGATTGGAGTTTGCAGAGGGAATTTATATTTGGCATTAGCCAACTGCTCATCAGTCACTTCCTCCGCTACAATCTGCTTAAGGGTGTCGATCCAGCTATAACCCACTCCATCGCTAAATTGCTCCTTCTGCCTCCACACTACACTATCCGGCAACATGTCTTCAAAAGCCTTGCGCACGACCCATTTCTCCATACGCTCTTTGGTTATCATTTTATCCTGTGGATTAATTCGCATCGCCACATCCATAAATTCTTTATCAAGAAAAGGTACACGTCCTTCAATTCCCCAGGCGGCTAAACTCTTGTTGGCACGTAAACAGTCATACATATGCAGCTTGCTTAGTTTACGAACCGTTTCCTCGTGAAATTCCTTGGCATTGGGTGCTTTGTGAAAGTATAAGTAACCACCAAACAATTCATCCGCGCCTTCTCCGGAAAGCACCATCTTGATACCCATGGATTTGATCACCCGCGCCATCAGATACATGGGAGTGCTCGCTCGTATGGTCGTTATATCATAGGTTTCCAGTTTATATATCACATCGCGAATGGCATCGAGACCCTCCTGGATAGTAAACTTTATTTCGTGATGCACCGTACCGATATGCTCCGCTACTTTTTTTGCTGCGGCCAGATCTGGAGAACCCTCCAGACCCACAGAAAAAGAATGCAGCTGTGGCCACCAGGCAGTTTGGGTATCATCAGACTCCACCCGCATCTGAGCATATTTCTTAGCTATCGCTGAAGTCACTGATGAGTCTAGTCCACCCGAAAGCAAGACACCATAGGGTACATCGCTCATTAATTGTCTGTGCACTGCAGCTTCCAAACTCTTTTTAATCGCCTGAACACTGGTCTCATTGTCTTTCACGGCATCATAATCAGTCCAGTCACGCTTATACCACTTTATAAATTCGCCGCTCTTACTGGTTAAGTAATGCCCCGGGGGAAACAATTCTATCTTGGTGCAAATGCCCTCAAGCGCTTTCAGTTCCGATGCGATGTAAAATGTTCCATTTTGGTCCCAGCCCATGTACAAAGGAATGATTCCCATATGATCACGGCACACGAAGTATTCGTCCTTTTCCACATCGTAAATGGCAAATGCAAAAATGCCATTCATTTCATCCACAAAATCGACGCCCTTTGCCTGGTACAATGCAAGAATTATCTCACAATCACTTTCAGTTTGGAAGTTATATTTCCCTTCAAATTGCTTTCGCAATTGCCGGTGGTTGTAAATTTCACCATTGGCTGCGAGAACTAAGTTCTTATCTTCACTAAATAGTGGTTGTTTTCCTGAGACCGGATCCACAATGGACAATCTCTCATGCGCCACAATAGCAAGGTCATTGTTGAAAATACCACTCCAATCTGGTCCTCGATGACGAATAACCTTTGCCATTTCCAGGATCTGTGGTCTTAAATCCTCGGCTTTTTCTTTCAGATCGAAAGCACACACAATTCCACACATAATTCCGCTTCTAAGTGATTTATTTAATTTTTACGAACACAATTGAAGTAATAACCGATCCATTCCATGCACAACGCATCGATGAAACTTTGTCACTACCCATGTCCAAAAAGTCTGAGAGAGATAAAAAAAGGCCGTGTAACACCAAACCCATCTTTGCAGTCGAACAGTTCTTGATTAGCCTAATTGAGAACCTGAGTTTCTCCATATTGTTTTCCAAGCTGAATATGCAGGCTGTTGGCAAATATTTGATAGCCGACTTGTCCATCCAGCTTGATGATCAGCAAATTTGAAGCAAAATTACAGATATCTATGACAATCTTTAGCTAGTGGGTACAAAAAATGGTGCCTGGTGCTGTAGAAAGCGCTCCTGGACTTCGGCCTCATGGTATCCTGGATTGGGGCATCAGTGAATATCTCCTTAGCTGATGGTATGTCAATTGGCGTCTACGGCCGGTGTTTCCGGAGTATGCGTTTACGATCGGCCACACAAAAATACTACTGCTATTCTAATCTCCCTCTCTATCGCTGTCGATGAGAAATTTGATGATGTCTGTCGTCGAGACAATCCCGGCAATTCGATCACCCTCCAGTACCGGTATAGCATGAAAATCATCCCCGGTAAATATACTGGCGACTTCCAGAACTGAAGCATTTACTTGCACGCTAACGGGATCTGGTGTCATCAAGTCACCAACGCGGGAAGCTCGCATGAAGGCTTCAGGCTGATCGTCGACTTGTAAATTCCTCCGAAGATCAACCAGGCTAAGCATTCCCACTACTTGACCATTGTCAAGAACCGGTGCATGGCGGAGACTACGATTGCCAAAAACACGCTCTGCTTCGGTGAGATTGTCATTGATATCTAAGACGACGACATCTTTGGTCATAATCTGAGAGATAGGTGTTTTACTTAACATCGAATGATCATTTGATTGATTTGTGAATCAAAGATAAAATCATTCCTGATCTTCGGAAGCACTGCGTTATTTCCCGTTGAAATCTTCTGTGATCGCTAGGTGGACGTTACTTCACTTCGATAATGGGTACCCATAGACCAGAGCTATACAACAATTTAGCTACCTACGATAGCTGCGTTATAAAATCTTCATGATCCCAGGTGACATCCACATGTTTAATTTTTTGATCTTCCATTTCAAAGACAAAAATATGGTCAGCATCAAAGGAGCCCCCTTTGTTTTCAATTCCGGCAAAATCTTTATCCTGGGTTCCTCTAATGGACACTACACATTTTATCATCACGTCTTCAGAAATGATAGAGTGGACTGTATTGTCAAGATTGGGAAAACATTCGATCAGGTTTGACCATAAGACTTTTCCAAATTCATGAACTTTTCCTTTTCCTTGGTCTCCCAGGGGTTTAAACCAAACCGTACTCTCGGGGTGGCAAAGAGAGATCATCTCATCCACTTTTTTTTGTTGGTAAGCCTTCATAAAATCTACACAAATATTCTTCCAAACCTTTAGTTTATGTGTTGATGCCTTTGCAAGTGGTTTCATGTCTCATCTTGATTTTTATTTGAAATGGATTGATAGTTGTAAGTTCGTATTTTCGCTAAAGGGATTATTGTAAAAATGCGTTAATCTCCCATTCTTTTGGGGAGGATCAATGGTGATTTTATTTATGGATTCACCTCTACAATATGCGCTAATTCATTATTAGTCTGTAGGTAGTGATTGGGAGATTTGCCCGAAAATTCCCTGAAATCCTTGATAAAGTGACTTTGGTCATAATATCCTACCTTATAAAGTACCTCGTCCCAATTGACAGTGCGTTTCCCCGCAACCTGCGCACAAGTAAAACCTCAATTCGATGGACTCGATCAGGCCTCAATGTCTATATTATTAAATTATGGCAATATTAAAATTACAAGACTAATACAAAATGCTTATATCAGCAGACGAAAATTTGAAAGGCGCTTTTTTAAGAGAGTCGGACTAAGCCCAAAATATGACGCTCGAATTCGTCGATATGGCCCAGTATTCCTTTTGAATAGTTCCAAACTACTATTTTCAGAGCAAGATTTTTTCAGACCAACTTTGACCGCGTAGCTTTGCGGGGTAAAGGTTATGATTCGCGAAATTAATTGTGAAATGTCGGGAATGATTTCCTCTGGTTGATAAAGCGCCTGGATACGCTTGTCCTTACATTCGAAACTGAGTTCAACCTGATGGGCGACAGCAAAAGGCTGTAAACTGTCAATAAGTGATTTGACGAGTGGCACGAAATCTGACTCTACTGGAAAAATCATCGATTAAGTATTTTCCACCACAAGAATGACCTTAAAATAATAAATTTTAAGACACTGTCAAGTACGCTGATATAACCATTACTTTCCTGTGGCTGGCTTCCTTTGCGATTTACTTGACCACCAATCTTTTTGTCAAGCGCTCTCCGTTTAGTTGTATCGTCACCAAATAAAATCCGGCCTCAAGTGTCCCCGGGTTGATGTTAGTGATGGAGGCAACGGTAGTATTTTGGCGGTAGATAAGTTGACCGGCGATACTGTGTATTTCTACTTTTGCCACCCGACCAAAACTCCTTTTAAATTGCAGATAAAAATTACCTGCACTGGGATTGGGTCCGATTTCGAGACCTTTCAAATAGATGAAATCGCGTGTCGCCGTGGACATGTCGGCGCGAATTGAATTGCTGGAGATGCAACCGTTGTTGTCGGTCACCTTGATTTGGTAGGTACCAAGAGGCAAGTTGGCGGGATCCTGGACAGATGATACCATCTGGCCGTCCGAATTTGTCCATTCATATCTGTAGGGAGGAGTGCCGCCCAACACGGTGACAAACACATTGCTGGTCGCATCTGCGACGATGCTGTCAAGTCTGATAAAAAGTTCGGAGGGTTCACCCACAAAAAAGTCCCTTTCAAAAGTACACTCGTTTGCTGAACTCACCGTAACGCTATAGCTGCCAGCCCTCAGATTTACTGCCGACTGGGTCTGTTGCCCATCGCTCCAGCGATATGTGTATGGTTCTTCACTGTCGATGGTGACGGTCGCCGCTCCACTGGCTACCCCCGGGCAAGTGGCATCGCGTACTTGAATGTCAGCGTCAATTCTTTTTTCTACGGTTACATTAAAACTGCATTCCAGACGGGTCCCATCTCCAGCTACATAGGTATATATCTCGGCTGAGGTGCCGAGAGGAAAGGCCTTCCCGGATCCGATCCCCTGAAATGTACTGCGGCTGCCCTCGGGGCAATTGTCCACTACCTGGGGAGG
>JABDLW010000109.1 GCA_013001805.1 Saprospiraceae bacterium
CTGCTATACTGCTCGAGCTGGCTGCGTAATTGACTGTTGGCCGCTACTCCTCCAGCTATCGCTATTTGTCTGATGCCAGTTTCAGTTGCTGCTTGTGCTAATTTCTGAAGCAAAATGTCCACAATCCTGGATTGGATCGACGCACATAAATCATGTAGGTTATCCTTCACGAAGTCAGGATTCTCGCGAATTGCTTTTTTCAGAAAATATAAAATAGATGTCTTTAGTCCACTAAAGCTGAAGTCAAGCGCTTCGATGTTAGGTCGGGCAAATTCGAAGATAGGCCTGCCCGATTTGGCGAGCCGGTCAATGTGCGGTCCTGCAGGGTAGGGCAGATTAAGGAGTTTTCCTGCTTTATCAAAGGCCTCACCTGCTGCATCGTCCAAAGTCCTGCCCAGGATAGTCATTTTCAGATAGTCATCAACACGTACAAGTTGTGTGTGGCCACCGGAAACAGTCAAACAAATAAAGGGGAATAAAGGTGCGGGATCATGCAGGAAGGGGGCCAGTATGTGCGCCTGCATGTGGTGTACATTCACTAGCGGAATTCCTAATGCATAAGCCAGCGATTTGGCAAAGGTGTGACCAACCAGTAAAGAGCCCATCAACCCAGGTCCCTGGGTACAGGCGACGGCACTCAATTGAGAAACATCGACTGTCGCTTTCTTTAGTGCTGCTTCTACTACGGGCCAAATAGATTCGTTATGAGCCCGGGATGCGACTTCAGGCACAACACCACCAAACTGCTCGTGTACAAGCTGACTGGATACTACATTCGACAAAACTATGCCGTCTCTTAATACAGCTGCGGCGGTGTCATCACAGGAACTTTCAATGGCTAAAATCAGTCTGCTCAAGAATCTTATTTTGTTGTAATGCTATTGCAAAGTTCTACTTTATACACCAAACAAGCGTCATTTTGCATCTTTATCATGAGATTTCTTTGTCAAAATCCGAATTTCGGAGTAGCAGGCTGCCCGATACTCAAGCAAGGAGTGTTGAAACGCAGATAATAAAGACGAAAAGGTGGCTGCAAAAAGAAATCTAGTATCTGAAAGGACTGAGTTGTGGTTAAAGTTTCTGGCAGTAATAAAGACTATATGTCTGTGAAAAATAGTATAATTGTGCTGAATCATTTTACGAATAAATATTCTTATGAGACTAATAGTAAATTTACTTCTGATCGCCTTGATTGGACTCTTGGCCTACCTTGTGGTTAATAGCATCCAGGAACCAATCGAATTTAAAGCTGAAAAGGATAAGAGGCAAAATGCCGTTGTTGACAAACTCATTCTGATCAGACAGATGCAGGAATTCTATCGAGACATCAAAGAAGGAGAATTTGCACCCAGCTTTGATTCGCTGGTGCATGTACTTAGCAATGGTCGATTTAGGAATATCAAAGTTGTGGGTGATCCTGATGACCCAAATTTCACTGGGGAAATCACATACGATACCAGTTATGTGCCAGCAATTGATACCGTAAAGGCACTTGGCATAAATCTTGATTCATTGAAATACATACCATATGGTGAAGGAGCAACTTTTGAGATTACTGCTGATACGCTGACATATCAAAGTACGCTGGTCAATGTGGTTCAGGTTGGAACACCAATTAAGACCTTTATGGGGCCTTTTGCTGATCCAAAGTATGCTAAATATGATAATTCATACAAGCCCAATAACATGATCAAATTTGGTGATATGAATAAACCAAATCTGTCAGGAAATTGGGAGAGATAGAAAAAAATACTGGAAGAATTAAAACACATACCAAACGAACTGTCCATTCTCATCCGAATGGACAGTTTTGCATTTATGATCATTGATCAGAGTAATCTGGTATCTGTTTATGAAAACGTACCCTTTAAGGCACAAAACGAACAATTTCGTTACATAGATCCTGTGGAGATTCTATCGATCGTCCAAAACAACAATCTACGATTCAACCGTTTTGAAGAGGTGCATATTTCACTGGACCACGACACCTTCACTTATGTACCGGCCAGTTTATTTGAGCAAAATGCCTGGTTTGATTATCTCAACTTTGTTGCATCTGGAGTCAAAAAGGACGATGTTGTTGCAACGATGACCGAAGGCGATCGGGTTTGCGTCTACTCTTATCCCTTATCGATGCGAAAATTGTTATCTACGCTATATCCTACCAGTCAGGTGCACCATCTTAGTGAATCCATCACTTCCTTTTTACAACAGGAAGTATCTGAGGATCCAACATTGTTTTCGATCATTCACAATAGAAACCAATATCTCATCATATTTGAGGAGAAAAAGCTCACACTAATCAACCAATATCAAGCACCTACCGCACAAGATCAACTTTATTACATTTTGGCGGCGTGCAAGCATCGTCAGCTGAATCCACGAAAAGTAAACATTAAATTGACAGGTAGCCTGCATACGATTGAAGATCTTAGAGAAGACCTTAGTCGATATTTCATTCATGTCACCACAATCGACTGGAAAAATGGATGGAGATTACCTCTGACCGTTAAAAATCCCATGGATTTGTTTGAGTTTTATTGTATGCATCATGCGGATCATTGGGGGTAGATTTAAAGGTAGACGTTTTAATCCTCCGGCCAATAAGTGGCCTACCCGACCTACCACAGATTTTGCTAAAGAGGGACTTTTTAATATCCTGGCAAACCGGTTTGATTTCGCTGACATCAAGATGCTCGATATCTTTGGAGGCACGGGCAATCACTCCTACGAAGCCATCAGCCGTGGCTGTATGCAAGTCACCTATGTGGATCAACACAGACCTTGCGTCAAATATGTGGAGCAAATAGCAGAAAAACTGGGCATCGGGACCGAGCTTCATATTAAACATACCGACGCGGCAAGATTTATTGCAAATGTCATTGATGAATATGACTATATATTTGCCGGGCCACCCTACGGTTTAACCTGGTTGGAACAGATCCCCGATCTGATCTTTAACGCCGATATGCTGAGAGAAGGTGGACTATTGGTACTCGAACACAATCAGGCACACTCATTTACGCGGCATAGACACTTCGAACAAATGCGCAAATATGGTGGCTCACTTTTCAGTTTTTTTACTGTAAATCAATCTATTGCCGAATAGCTTGTTATTTTTGTCGTCCCAAGATTAAGCCAAAACTGTTTTAACATAGTTAAACTACCATGCTCTTATTCGACAAAATCAGAACGGAAATCGTTAATGCGCTGCATCGAAGGTACGGCAAGACAGTTGATCCGGATCTCATCACAGTCTCTCCGACACGGCGAGAGTTTACGGGTGATATGACCGTAGTCATCTTTCCGTTGGTCAAAGAGTTGAGAATCAAGCCGGCGGAACTAGGGCCATTTATTGGAGAGCACTTGGTCAAAAGAATGCCTGAGGTGGAGAGCTTTAATCAAATCCAGGGGTTTGTCAACCTAAGTCTTACGATTCCATTTTGGCATTCCTTCCTTGAAAGAATGTTATCCGACAATCGCTATGGCGCTTGGCCAAAGAACGGAGAAAAACTAATGATCGAGTTTTCCTCTCCCAATACCAATAAGCCATTACATCTTGGGCATATTCGTAATATATTATTGGGCTGGTCGTGTTCCAAAATTGTCGAGGCAGCAGGATTTAGCGTCGTGAGAGTTCAAGTTGTAAACGATAGGGGAATAGCTATTTGTAAAAGTATGTTGGCCTGGCAGCAATTTGGCAATGATGAGACGCCAGATTCTGCTAAAATGAAAGGTGATCACTTCGTAGGTAAGTTCTATGTGCTTTTTGAAACCAAATTCGCAGAAGAGTACCGGCAATGGCAGGAGACCGAAGAGGCGGAAACCGTATGGAAGAAATCAGGTGACCAAAATGATAAGCGGGTTACTTTTTTCAAGGAATATAAGAATACCTACTTTAATGAGTACAGTGCATTAGGAAGAAAAGCGAAAGAGTTGCTGCAGAAGTGGGAAAGTGGAGATAGAAACACGCTGGAGCTTTGGGAAAGGATGAATACCTGGGTATATGATGGGTTTGAACAAACCTATCAAAGGCTGGGAGTACAGTTTGATAAATTATATTTCGAATCGGAGACCTGGAAACTGGGCAAGCAGGAGATTTTGGATGGGGTGAAGAAGGGTAAGTTCTACGAAAAGGAGGACCGCTCAGTCTGGGTAGACCTGAGTCATATAGACATGGATGAGAAAATCTTACTCCGCTCCGACGGTACGTCAGTGTATATGACCCAGGATATAGGAACGGCCATGCTTAGATATCGGGACTACGGAATCGATCGTATGGTTTATGTGGTCGCAGATGAGCAGAACTACCATTTTAAGGTTTTATTCGAAATCTTAAATTTGCTGGATGAACCCTATTCTGATGGCTTGCATCATCTTGCTTATGGGATGGTAGATTTGCCAGATGGTAAAATGAAATCAAGAGAAGGGACGGTAGTTGATGCTGACGACCTGATGGATGAAGTGATAGCAGAAGCAAAAAAAGTGGCACTCGAAAAAAGCGATATTTCAGATTTGACTGATGCCGGTCAGGAAGAAATCTACCGGACCATCGGAATGGCAGCTCTAAAGTTTTTCATTCTCAAGGTGAATCCACAGAAAAGGATGATATTTGATCCGGGTGCCAGCGTTGATATGCAAGGTCAAACGGGACCCTATATTCAAAATGCCTATGTTCGTATCCGGTCGATTGAAAGAAAGTTGGACGATAATAATAGCCTGGGGACTTATTCAAAATATACCGATATACAGGAATGTGAGAAAGTACTTCTCAATCAACTTTTCATTTACCCGGAAGTCGTGAGAAAGGCTGCCGCAGATTATGATCCTTCACACGTAGCCGGGTATTGTTATGATCTGGCTAAATCATACCACCGCTTTTATCACGACGTACCAATTCTGGGGGCTGACGTTGAAGAAGCGAAGGCATTTAGATTGGGGCTCAATAGGGGGGTAGCAAAGATTTTGGCTCATGGTATGGATCTGCTTGGCATCGAAATGCCAGAGCGTATGTAGAACACTAAAGTGAAAATATGAGTAATAGCGAAGAGAAATCGCTTCATTTTATTGAAGAAATCATTGAAGAAGACTTAAGCAAGGATCCGCAAAAGAAGGTCCATACCCGTTTTCCACCCGAGCCCAATGGATATTTGCATATTGGGCACGCCAAATCCATATGCCTGAATTTTGGTATTGCTGAAAAGTATAACGGTGAGACAAATCTGCGTTTTGACGATACCAATCCTGTCACCGAGGATACCGAATATGTGGAAAGCATCAAAGAGGACATTAAGTGGCTTGGTTTTGATTGGGATGACCGGGAATACTACGCCTCGGATTATTTTGCTCAACTCTATGAGTTTGCCCGGAAACTAATTAAGAAAGGTAAAGCCTATGTAGATGATTCAACACCGGACGAAATTGCGGAAATGAAGGGTTCACCTACCCGGCCAGGGCAGGAAAGCCCCTTTCGTGACCGGTCGATCGAGGAAAATCTGACCTTGTTTGCGCAGATGAAAGACGGTGTCTTTGCCGATGGGTCCAAAGTCCTCCGGGCCAAAATTGATATGGCCTCACCCAACATGCATCTTAGAGATCCGCTTCTCTATCGTATTAAACGTGCTCCACATCATCGAACCGGGGAGAAATGGTGCATTTATCCTATGTATGATTTTGCCCATGGACAATCGGATTCGATCGAAGAAATCACCTATTCTCTTTGCACGCTGGAATTTGAAAATCACCGCCCATTGTACGATTGGCTCATCAATGAGCTCGAGATCTTTCCCAGTAGGCAAATTGAATTTGCCCGACTTAACGTATCCCACATGATCACCAGTAAGCGCCGCCT
>JABDLW010000116.1 GCA_013001805.1 Saprospiraceae bacterium
CCCTCTGGATACTGTGATCAATTCTGCTGCAGATGAATATTTCCCCGCGGTAGCCAGCAATGGAAACCTTTATTTTACGACTACTCGCAAAACGGGCATAGGACGTGAAGACATATTTATGAGTAAATATGAAAAAGGTAAATATCAAGTGCCTCAGCCATTGGATACAGCTATAAATAGTCCCTTGTATGAATTTAATGCATTTGTCAGCGCAGATGAGAAATTAATCATTTTCACTTCTTATGCCAGATCCGATGATTTGGGAGGAGGAGACCTTTATTTTTCAACGAAGGATTCATCCGGCAAATGGCGGATGGCAAAAAACCTGGGTCCCGAAATCAACTCAACAAAATTGGATTATTGTCCTTTCATGTATACAGCCAACAGTGGCTTCTATTTTACCAGTGAAAGGGATCAAATGGATCACGACACGCTGAATTCGGTGGCCGATTTTGAACAATTTTCAGATGATGTCCTCAATGGTTTGGGAAATATTTATCATGTAAATGCGAAGATCTTCGCGACCAGCAATTGATCTTAATGCTATATCAACTCAAGATGGCAATTATTGTTGCCATCACGGTTATGACGATACCCCCGATAAAGACATTATAGCAGGTTCGTATCTTTCGATATTTCTCGCCCAGTCCTTTACCCATGAAATATAGATCCAACTTGACATAATCTTTCACCAATTTGGGATCATTTATCGCATTTTCCACAAGATCAAGGTAATCTTCCACCTGCATTTTATAGTAGTTTCCAAAAAAGAAGGGACTCTTTTGGGACATATCTCCTCGCTTGACGTCCTGTTGACCCATCTTTATCGGCCGGGTGGCCATGGCAGCAATAATGATGGTGGTAATACAGGTAAGGCTCAGTGTAATGATGGGCAAATAGAGAGCTTGACTTTGGATAATATCAAGATTGGTGAGTACAATTGGTATAAGGAAAGTGATCATCAGCGAGTTAAGGCTCAGCAGGATGTTTGCCTTGTTATCCGCTATGTTCGTCAGATCGATGTTATTTCGATAGGTGGTGCGAATCATATTGAGGGTGCCCTTGCCAATGACAGTTTTTCCCTTATACTTCTTTGGAATACTTTTCGAATCTTGCATTACTGTAGGCTGATGAAAATAGTCTTCGTTTTGTTCAATCGGAGAATCGGCTCTCCTTACAATAGCTAAAATTACAAATTATCAGATACAAATAAGATATAGCTTTTAGGGCCTAAATGCTAGCTGACCGGGATGCATTCAGCTCGAAAATCCCTGAATGTCATTCCGGACCACCAGAATCGATTAATTTTGTTTAACAAAAACTAAGATAAAGTTAAACAAAACCTGTCGTGACCCGGTTTACTATGCGTGTTTGGGTATTCAGAGTCGATAGGGCAAAATGATGGTTGCGGAGAGACAGGTCTCTCTATTGAGCAGTTGAGGAAGAATAGATTCTGTGAAATTGTACTGGAGACATGGTAAATATTCCCAAAACCTTGCGCAGTACCAAGTATGCAATCTGCAGTCCAGAACACAACTGCTTGGGGATAATTAGACTTAAAATTTTTTATTTACAGGTTCGAGATCAATGAAAAATATTCTAATAGTGGGCGGTTCATCAGGAATTGGTTATCAGCTTGTACAATCTTTAGATAAAAATGACCATCAGGTTTTCGCAACCTACCACAGCAACAAAATGGTCAGTGATGAGACTAATCTGCAGTATCATCCATTGGATGTAACCGGTGACAGCGTTTCTTTCAATTACTTGCCGGATACATTACATGGACTGGTCTATTGTCCCGGGACCATCAATTTGAAACCTTTTTCCCGAATCACTCCGGATGATTTTTTGAAAGATTATAACATTCAGGTAATCGGAGCAATTAAAGTGATCCAGGAAGTACTGCCTCAGTTAAAGAAGAGTGGTGCAGGCTCAATCGTCCTTTTCTCGACGGTGGCAGTGCAGAGGGGTTTTAATTTCCATACCCAGGTTGCCGCCTCAAAAGGTGCCATTGAGGGCCTTTGCCGGGCATTGTCTGCGGAATTTGCACCAGGGATCAGGGTAAACTGTGTGGCACCATCTCTGACCGACACCGGACTTGCCGCTCGGTTAATAGCAACCGGGGAAAAAAGAAAATTAAATGCAGACAGACACCCGCTTAAAAGAATTGGCACTCCCAAAGATATGGCGGAAATGACCGCCTATCTGCTATCGGAAAAGGCAAGTTGGATTACCGGTCAGATCTTTAAAGTAGATGGTGGCATTTCCTCCATTAATTAATAATTTATAAATAGCTAAGAGATATGTTTAATTTATTTAAGAAGAAATCTGAAAGAGAAAAACTGCAGGAGCGATATGAGAAACTTATCCAGGAAGGATACAACCTGTCTAACTCTAATCGAAAAGACAGTTATTTGAAGTACGCAGAAGCTCAGGAAATACTCCAACAAATAGAAGAGCTGGCAGCGGGGGTCAAAAAATAGGATTCTGAAAAGTGATGCCAATTTTAGTGCAGAATGATCTATTTTCACTGCATAAAGGCATTCATAAATGGATCAGAAACCGGTTTTCTACACGTTTCTACTGTTGATTGCAGTAGTTTGCTCGTTTTGTCACACAGACTCTGAACCTTTTGACCGGCCAAATATTATCTGGCTTACTTCTGAGGACAATTCAAAACATTACCTCAGTCTATTTGATAACGCAGGAGTACAGACACCGAACATAGCACGATTGGCTCAGCATGGCTTAAGATTTTCACGTGCATTTTCCAATGCACCTGTTTGCAGCGTTGCGAGATCAACCCTGATCTCCGGTTGTTACGCACCGCGAATTGGTGTACAGTTTCACCGTAAATTAGAAATGGTATCCATGCCCGACTCACTGGAGATGTTCCCCGCTTATTTACGTCAGGCGGGTTATTATACGTCCAATAATCGCAAGGAGGACTACAATATCATAAAATCTGATATGGTTTGGGACGAATCTTCCGCTTCGGCTACCTGGAAGAACAGGAAAGGAGATCAGCCTTTTTTTCATGTGCAAAACTTTACTCTTACTCATGAGAGTAGTTTGCATTTTTCCACTAGGCAAATGGATACCACATCCACTGTCACTGATCCTGACTCCGTGTTTGTTCTTCCAGTGCATCCCACTACCGATCTTTTCAGATTCACCAATGCATACTATCGGGATAAAATAGTGCAAATGGATGCACAGGTTGGGGAATTCATCAATGATTTGGAGCAAGAAGGCCTCCTGGAAAACACCTTTGTGTTCTACTTCGGAGATCATGGAGGTGTACTGCCGGGCAGTAAGGGTTATTTATATGAGACCGGCTTGCACATTCCTTTAGTCGTCCATATTCCGGAGCGGTATCGGCATTTAATCGATGCTGAGCCCGGAAGCACTATCGACGGATTTGTAAGTTTTGTTGATTTTGCTCCCACTGTATTAAATCTTGCCGCAGTGGATGTGCCGGAAGGGATGGACGGTACACCTTTTCTTGGTACTGGAGTTACTTTAAGTGAATTGTCTGCGAGGGACGAGGTGTATGGTTATGCGGATAGGTTTGATGAAAAATATGATTTGGTCCGCAGTGTGCGGAAAGGTAATTATAAGTATATCCGGAGCTTTCAACCTATTAATTTTGATGGGTTAATGAATAATTACCGGTATATTCAATTAGCGTACCAGGAGTGGTGGAATTTGTATAAAAGTGATGCTTTAAATGAAAAACAATCGCATTTTTTTAAGGCGCGTCCCGTTGAATTATTATTTGACCTTACTAAAGATCCCTATGAGACTAATAATTTAGCCGGTAATGCGACCTATCAGGATAAATTATTCGAACTAAGAAATAAATTAAATGAATGGATGACCGGATTGCCGGATTTATCCCTTTATCCGGAGCACTATCTTTTGAAGCATGCCTGGCCGAATCCCGTTGCGTTTGGTCGAACTCGCCAGGATGAAATAAACGCATATCTGGAGACGGCCAATCTGGCACTGGCTCCGTTTGCCGATGTTAAAGAGTTATTAGCGGAACGATTAAACTCAACCGATCCCTGGGAGCGATATTGGGCGCTAATTGTGTCCACCAGTTTCGGGCAGGAAGCATCTTCTTTGGCAGAAGACATTTTACAACTCATGCAATCGGACGATGAACTCATAAATAAAGTGAGGGCAGCAGAATGTCTAACAACGGTGAAAATAGGTAATTATGATCAAGCTGTTTTAGATGCATTATATCATTGTAACGATAGTGCTGAGGCCTTACTTATTTTAAACACCATTGTGTTATTACAGGATGGATATGGAATAGATTTTGACCTTCACGTAGAAAATTTGTCTAAGGGTGTCCGTGAAAATAGTGAGGTACAACGGAGGTTAACGTATTTAATTGGGAGCTAGGGAGTCATTC
>JABDLW010000119.1 GCA_013001805.1 Saprospiraceae bacterium
TTATTTGCCAATCGATTTCCTGCTGGGGCACTCGATAATTATAAGGCAGAAGAATGGTCGATTGAATCAAATATTACTATTGGTGCCTTTAGAGCTCCGCGATCTAACTTTATGGCAGGTGCAGAACAAGCATTTCTGGATGAAGTAGCAGAAGAGGCAGGCAAAGATCCGATTCAATTTCGACTGGATCTTTTAAAGAGGGCACAAGAAAACCCTGTTGGCGAACGCAACGATTATGATGCAGCTCGTTACGCCGGGGTGCTTGAATTAGTCAAAGAAAAATCAGGATGGGATGCTTACCGTGGTGATGCCAGCAGAGGAGTATCTGCCTATTTCTGTCATAATACTTATGCAGCGCATGTTTTGGATCTTCGTGTTAAAGATGGAACACCAATCGTTGAAAAAGTATGTTGTGCAATCGACTGCGGCATCGTTGTGAATCCGGATGCTGCGATTAATATGGCAGAAGGAGCGATTACAGATGGCATAGGAAATGCTTTTTATGGAGAATTGACCTTTAAAGATGGGGTTCCTGAAAAAAATAACTTCCACCAGTATCGCATGATTCGAATGGGAGAAGCACCAAAAGAAATCGATGTACATTTTGTACAAAATGAAATAGCGCCTACGGGAATGGGAGAGCCACCTTTCCCACCGATTTTCGGTGCTATCGCGAATGCTATGTATAAAGCCACGGGAGAACGGCAATACAGCCAACCCTTCCTGGGAGATAAAAAAGTACTGGGGTAATCTCTAGTGAGATAGCCCATAAACTCTTTCAAAAAATTTAAATATTTCTTCTAAATGAAAAGATTAATTATTGGACTAACCATAGTCCTCATGGGATTGCAATTTTTAAATGCCCAGGATCTAACTACAGAATTTCAAATCAAAGAACTGTCAAAATTCAAGTGGCAATGGATGGCAGATAAAGATGTCGATAAACTTGAAAAACTCTTTCATGATCAATCGAAGTTTGTCCATATGAGCGGTTCCTGGAAAAAAGACCGTGAATTGGAAATTATAGAATCCGGGAGTATTTGGTATAAGAAGGCGGACGTCCATGATGTTGCAGTTGAACTTTTTGGAAATACAGCTATACTTTGGAATCGGATAACCTTAACTGCACATGTTCGTGGAAATGATGTTTCCAATGAATTTACGGTGACCGAAGTCTATCAAAAACAAGGTGAAGATTGGAAGTTATTGGATCTCACATTTAGTAGTGTCAGAGACACTCATAAGATTGAACATTAAAAGCGTCTATTCAATTCTGCTTTTTCACTTTTACAATTTTAACTAACATGAAAAATATCTTAACCGGATTGGTTATTCTGTTTTCAAGCGTACTGTTTGCACAGACTAACGAAACCATTTCAGCCGGTAATTCTTCTCCCAAAGTAGCTACTACAATGGGGATAATTAAGGGAGTGACTGAAGAAGGGGTCTCCAGTTTCAAAGGAATACCTTATGCTGCTCCGCCTATTGGGGAATTTCGATGGCGACCAACCCAGCCAGCTGCCTCTTGGGAGGGAGAATTGGACGCCACGGAATTTGGTGCAAATTGTGCCCAGGCCGGTTGGGGTGCAGCTCCAGGGTCGATTACAGAGGGTTCATCAGAAGATTGTTTATTTCTGAATTTATGGCTGCCTGCTGAAACTAAGCCGGATGCGAAATTACCTGTCATGGTATGGATCCATGGTGGAGCATTTGTGGGTGGAGGTGGTTCAGGTGCTGGTACCGTCGGGGAGGCTTTTGCAAAGCAAGAAGTTATTCTTATGACCTTTAACTATCGCCTTGGACGCCTGGGTCACTTTGCGTTCCCGGCATTGAGTAAAGAACACCCGGATGAACCCAAAGGCAGTTATGCCTATATGGATCAGATTGCGGCATTGAAATGGATACAAGAAAACATTGCTGCTTTTGGGGGAGATCCGGATAATGTAACCATTTTTGGTTTTTCTGCAGGTGGTGTTTCGGTACATTCATTGCTGACCATTCCAGCCGCCAAAGGGCTTTTTCATAAAGCGATCAGTGAGTCAGGAGGAGGAAGGGATGGCGTATTGACCGGTAGACCGATACGTAATGAAAATGCTGACCCATTTTATAAAGTCAGTGCCGAAACAATCGGTATCAACTTCGCCCGCAAACAAGGAATCGAAGGTAATGATGCTACTGCATTATCAAAATTGCGTGCGCTCACGGTGGAAGAGATTGTTGACGGAGGACAAGAAACAGATGGTCAGGGAGGGCCTCGGACATATTCAGGCCCCATCCTTGACGGTCAATTGGTTGTGGAAACTGCAGAATCAGCTTACAATGCTGGAAGGCAACACAACGTCCCATTGATTATCGGGAATACCAGTGCAGAAATTGGCGGTGGTTTTGTAAATAGTAGCAGTTCAAAAGACGAACTCTTCGCCTTATTCGGAGATCTCGAGAATGATGCAAAAACTGCATATGATCCTGATGGCACTAAGGAGTTTGCAGAAGTGATCACAAAATTCAATACAGACTGGGTATGGGGTGAGCCAGGAC
>JABDLW010000120.1 GCA_013001805.1 Saprospiraceae bacterium
CAATGATTCTGGAGAGCAGGCACTGATACCACTCGATCCCATCCAGGCATTGCTGGAAAACCCGATATGCCATTCAGTTTTCTTATCCTCGGCGATTATTGATCGTGCCTTTGTACTTGACCTCGGTGGCTTTTCTACCGCCTGGCGATTTGGTGCCGACAGTGAGTTTATCCGGAGGGCAGTTTTTGGAGGAATTGTTAAAAATATCTCCGATCGATTATACTTTCGTCGAATCCACCCAGCTTCATTAACTCATCACCATCTTACCGGATTTGGAAGTCCCGAAAGAATACGTATTCAGAAAATTGTACAAAAATCTGGCTTGGAAATCGTCACCGCTGTCAAGTCGGGAAGAAATCCTGATTTGGCACCGGTAGCCGTAGGGCAAACCGCAGAGCTTCTGTATGTTTGTGGACCCAGACCCAATTGGATCTAATCACTAGCTTAAAATCTTTAAACATTGCCTGGCAGACTTTCCATATGCGCTATCATTGCGGTTAGAAACGAAGCAGATTATCTGAAAATCTTATTGCCCAGATTGGCAGCTCAAGATATCGAGGTCATTATCATCGACAATGAGTCTACAGATGCAAGCAGCGAGATTTATGACGATTTTCTGTGCAATCCTATTATTAGGATTATTTCTCTTCCCTATCGTAATTTCTTTTCATTGACCGATCAAATGGAGTGTAAGAATCAATTGATGGACCGACTACCGCATGACTGGATTATTCATCATGATGCAGATGAAATTATGGAAAACCGGGACAATAGCTACACTCTTCGGCAAACTATTGAGGAGGCAGATGATCAGGGATTTAATTGTTTAAATTTTGATGAGTTTGTATTCGTGCCGGAGCCTGGATCCAATTATGAAGGACGTGATTATTATGCCCATATGCACCGGTACTATTTCTTTTCTCCCGAATCAAATCGATTGCACCGGGCCTTTCGCAGGGACCTGGAAAGATTTCCCAACAATTATAATGGGCATCGAATAGCGGCAAAGGATCTTAGGCTTTTCCCTGTCAATCATACGCTCAGGCATTACATTCTTTTAAGTGACGAACATGCCAGGAGAAAATATCTTGGCCGTCGATTTGACCCAATTGATTTAGAAAAAGGATGGCATGGAAACCGGTTGTCCTTTTCAGAAGAAAATCTCTTATTTCCCAGCCTTAAAGCCACAGGACTTTTTCGCAGTAATGGATATGCCGTTCGCGAATTATGTCGTGATGCGCCACAAAGCACTCATTTTTGGGAATGGGATAAATAGGAGCAGGGGTCAAATTGAAATGACTGTGCTTACCATACTTCGATGATAAGCTCCTTACTCCCCTTGCAATGTCAGCAATAGTTGCTGGCACCAAAAAAAGACCCCCGTTGTCAGAAGTTTACTTTAATGACCTGAACCAGCTCTTCTACGATTGTCATCTCCAAAATTGCTTGTTAACTTTTATTCTACCGTGCAAATTGATTGCACGGTTCTGGTTTTTCTTTGTATTAAGATTTCAAAAAACAAGAAGTTATGAGCGAGAAAACTAATCAGCAAATCATCCAGGAAAGAATAGACTCAATTGCTTTTGATCTATTTAGAAATAAAGGCTCTTTTTTTGATCATCCAGCGGATGTGCTGGCCGGCCTCTTGGATCTCTGCCCGGAACAAAATGTTTGGATGTATGAGCCCGATCCTTCCGATCCTGAGAGTATCCTGACCTATGCAACCTTTCGCATGTTGGCTACCAATGGCACCAGTTTCCACATGAGTTGCCTGCTCAACGACCAAAGTGAAGTCCTCGAATGGATTGGTCCCCATGACATGATTATACCTAAATCTTTCAAACCGGCTCGGGTACAGGCTCTCGCAGCCTAGAGGGTAACCCTACCCCCAGTCTTTTCCTAGCTACTTATTTGCCAGGGATTTATCGACAGTCCGTAGTACTACGCACATATAACTTTAGGATTTTGTATTTTTAGATACCATGAAATCTGGTATTTATGAAAGTACAATTTAAACTCAACAATAAAGAGGTTGAAGTTGAAGTCGAAAAGCAGGCAACCCTGCTGTGGACTATTCGTGATCACTTTAATTTAACCGGTACAAAATATGCTTGCGGCATTGCTCAGTGTGGTTCATGCACCGTGCATATCGACGGCAATCCGGTGCGTGCCTGCATCATGCCGGTATCAGCGGTGCAAGGTAAAAAAGTCACTACCATTGAGGGATTAGCTGGTGATGATATGCATTCTCTGCAAAAAGCCTGGATTAAGGAGCAAGTACCACAATGTGGTTATTGTCAGTCGGGTCAAGTAATGCAAGCCGCAGCCCTGCTCGACAAAAATCCCACACCCACTCGCGACGAAATAATTACACATATGAATGGAGTATTATGCCGTTGCGGGGCATATATGCGCATTGTCAAAGCCATCCAATCTGTAGCTAATAAATAGTCATTATGATCGAGCAACAAACCAAGAATTTCCAAACAAGGAGAAAATTTCTCCGGAATATCGCCGGAGTTACTTTTGTCGTGGGCACCGGTACGGCAATACCCACTATTCTGGCCACGGCATCAAAAAATGAACTAACCCACTTGTCTGCTTGGGTGAGAATTGAACCGTCCGGAAAAATTGTGATCCTAAATCCAGCTGCAGAAATGGGTCAAGGATCTTTAACCGCGCTTGCGGTGATCATCGCTGAGGAAATGGATGCAGATTGGAAAAACGTTCGAATTGAAGATTCTCCCATTGAGCCGGAAACATACGGATTGCAATGGGGAGGCAAATTGGGTGGTCCGATGATTACCGTAGGAAGCCGAACCGTGCGAGGCTATTATCACGCATTAAGACTAGCGGGCGCCCAGGTTAAGAAGATTTTATTGACCGCAGTTGCGGATAAATGGAACGTGCCTTTTAAAGAATTATCAAGTGATTTAAGCACGGTGACCCATTTGAACTCAGGTCGAAAGATCAGTTACGGAGAAATCGCTTCGTTTATCGACGTGCCCAACTCATTGCCCTCTGTAACCGACGATGACTTAAAGGATCCCCGGACATTTAAGTTGATCGGTAAGAAGTTGGATCGTTTTGATATACCAGCCAAATGCGATGGTTCGGCACTTTACAGTATGGATATCCGGGTGCCAGGGATGTTGTACGGAGTGATAAGCCGGTCCCCGGTTAATGGTGCCAATCCAACCGTATTAAATGCTTCAGAAATTCAAGCTTTGGAAGGTGTCAGACAAATTGTAAACCTTAAACACGGTATCGGTATCATCGCCGAAACCTTTGAAAATTGCCTCAAGGCCAAGAAAGCCATACTTATCGAATGGAGCAAAGGAAACCAGGCAGACACTTATAACAGCGAAGAGGCTTTCACTAGCTACGAAGAATTGGCAAAGGCTTCCCAACCCGGTAAAGTCCTGCACGAACAAGGTAATGTCTCGGAAGTTATGTCCGGGGTAACCAGGGTTTATGCGGCAGACTATAAAAATGATTTCGTCTATCATGCCCAAATGGAGCCATTAAATGCTGTGGTGTCGGTTGCTCCTGATGGCAGAACTGCCGAAGCATGGGTGGGCTCGCAAGCGCCAGATGGTGCCCGGCGGGCTATCGCTAGCACATTGGGAATTCAATTTGAAGACGTCACTCTACATCCCTGCTATCTTGGCGGAGGATTTGGTCGGCGATCGATGTCTGACTACGTGGAAGAAGCAACAGAACTATCCAACGCTGTCAAAAAACCAGTGAAACTAATTTGGACCCGGGAAGATGACATGCAATACGGTGCTTTTCGTCCCATTTGTCTGCAAAGGATGATGGCAACAGTCGATAAAGCCGGACATATTGAGAGTTGGAGTCACCATATTGTGGGCACGGGAGATGGCCTGTTGGCATCAGGAGCAAAAAATCCCTATTACAGCATTGATCATCAATATATAGACCTGCGTAATGTCGATGAGGGAGTGCGTACCAAGCATTGGAGATC
>JABDLW010000130.1 GCA_013001805.1 Saprospiraceae bacterium
AATCTCATGTCATTATATGGATTAGGATTTGTAGTATTTCCCATATTTATCACCTTTTTGGTAAATTAAATATAAGAAATAATCATAATATGTTTCTAGATGTGTACCAACGTTAGACCAGAGGTCGGCAGGCCCCCGCCCTTCTCTTTGAAAAAAAGAAGGAAGCCTTTTACTGCTCAAATTATTCTTTTAAGTTGCTCATAAAAACAGGAAAAGCTTTCAAATTAACTATATAAAAGGAAAAATTCACTTCCAACGGCACCACTTTTCTTTGAGTAGAAGAGCAGGTTTGGGACTTGCGTACTTGTGGTTTAAAGTCATCTCTTCTTTTCCCAAAAATCCATGCAACTTTCCCCCTGATCACCCTATCTTGCAGCCGATTTCAAACCATCATTTAAACAGCGATATGCACAAGAGTTCGAAGACAGATTTGTACACTGCACCTGACTATTATAAGCTGGATGATTTATTGACAGAAGAGCATCTTTTGTTGCGTGACGCGGTCCGTACCTGGGTTAAAAAAGAGGTCACTCCAATTATAGAAGCATATAGCGAAGAAGCGAAGTGCCCGGTACATTTGTATAAAGGAATGGCCGAGCTTGGCGCACTCGGACCGAGCCTGCCTGAGAAATATGGTGGTGGAGGTATGGATGAGATCACCTATGGATTGATCATGCAGGAACTCGAACGCGGAGATAGCGGTATTCGCTCGATGGCGTCCGTCCAGGGATCGTTGGTGATGTACCCAATTTACAGATTTGGGTCGGAGGAGCAGCGCCAGAAGTACTTACCCAAATTAGCGTCGGCTGAGATCATTGGCTGTTTTGGATTGACAGAACCCAACTTCGGATCGGATCCCGGTTCGATGATTACCAATATCAAGGACGATGGTGACCATGTCATCCTCAATGGTGCAAAAATGTGGATTACCAATTCCCCGATCGCTGATATTGCGGTTGTCTGGGCAAAGGATGAAGAAGGAGTTATCCGTGGGTTGATCGTCGAAAAAGGAATGGAAGGATTTACGGCCCCGGAGATTCATGGTAAGTGGTCGCTGAGAGCGTCTATTACCGGTGAATTGGTTTTTGAAAATGTACGGGTGCCCAAATCAAATTTACTTCCGGATGTTGTCGGATTGAAAGGGCCATTATCTTGTCTTTCTAAAGCGCGTTATGGCATCGCATGGGGTGCATTGGGCGCTGCCATGGATTGCTATGATGCGGCCCTGCGCTATTCGAAAGAACGTATCCAATTTGGCAAACCGATTGGTCAGTTTCAATTGACGCAGAAGAAGTTGGCCGAGATGATCACCGAGATTACCAAAGGTCAGTTATTGGTATGGCGATTGGGAACACTGGCAAATGAACACAAAGCGACACCGGCACAAATCTCGATGGCCAAAAGAAACAATGTCTGGACAGCACTTCAGATTGCCCGGGAGGCTCGCCAGATCCATGGCGGAATGGGTATCACCAGCGAATACCCGATGATGCGGCATTTGATGAACCTGGAGACGGTGCTGACGTATGAGGGTACCCACGATGTGCATTTACTGATTACAGGGATGGATGTCACTGGGCTGAATGCGTTTAAGTAAAATGCGAATCCAAATTTATGGCAGAAACGATCAATAGACCGATAGAATATCAACGGCACGATCTGGACGACAACACCCTGATCGACTTGTATCTGTCCATGTTGACCCCCCGGTTGATCGAAGAAAAAATGCTTATCCTCTTAAGGCAAGGCAAGATCAGTAAATGGTTTTCGGGTATTGGGCAGGAGGCTATTGCTATAGGAGCAACACGTTCGTTACAACTCGACGAAATGATCTTTCCCATGCATCGCAACCTGGGCGTATTCACGTGTCGGGAAGTACCGTTAGAACGATTATTTGCTCAATGGCAGGGCAAGAAAACAGGTTTTACGAAGGGGCGTGACCGCTCCTTTCATTTTGGTACCATGGAATACCATATCGCCGGAATGATTTCACATCTTGGGCCACAATTGTCGCTGGCAGCCGGAGTAGCATTAGCCTATAAATTGAAGGATCAACCCAAAGTCAGCCTGGCATTTACAGGCGAAGGCGGGACCAGCGAAGGTGAATTTCATGAGGCATTGAATGTAGCTGCAGTCTGGCAATTGCCGGTCATTTTCGTTATCGAAAATAATGGGT
Organism: Saprospiraceae bacterium; assembly: GCA_013001805.1. Lineage (GTDB taxonomy): Bacteria > Bacteroidota > Bacteroidia > Chitinophagales > Saprospiraceae > JABDMH01. The sequence goes on from JABDLW010000130.1 coordinate 2,177, forward strand.
ATGGACTTTCAACCCCTACTTCCGAACAATATCGATGCGCCCAATTGGCTGACCGTGGAAAGGGATATGGCATGCGGTCGATGACCATTGATGGGAATAACATATTAGAAGTCTATCAGGCCATTTCAAAAATCGCAGATGAAATCCGCGAACACCCGGAACCGGTACTTATAGAATGTATGACCTTCCGGCAACGAGGTCATGAAGAAGCCAGTGGAACGAAGTATGTCCCGGATGATTTGATGAATTATTGGACAGAACGGGATCCTGTCCATAATTATGAGGCATTTCTCCTGGCTGAAGGAATCATTGATGAGGCTTTTATTAGCGAACATTCAAAGCGAATCAAAGAAGATATCAGTCACGCACTTGATATTGCCGCCCAAGACACCCTGCCCGATGCCGATTCAAAACAGGAATTAACCGATGTCTACGCACCTGCTCATCAGAAGACGATTCTTCCGCTAAAGAGGGATCGGGATGAAATACGCTTCATCGACGCGATCAGCCAGGCACATGACCTGGCAATGAAGCGGCATTCCAATCTCGTTCTGATGGGTCAGGATATTGCGGAATATGGCGGTGTCTTTAAAATTACGGAAGGCTTGGTCGCCAAATATGGAAACGGCCGGGTGCGCAATACCCCACTTTGCGAAAGTGCCATCGTTGGCATTGCACTCGGATTGAGTTTTGAGGGCATGAAGTCCATGGTTGAAATGCAATTTGCGGATTTTGTCACCTGTGGTTTTAATCAAATCGTTAATAACCTGGCCAAGATTCATTATCGATGGGGTGCCAATGCCGATGTAGTCATCCGTATGCCTTGCGGTGGAGGTGTTGGTGCAGGTCCATTTCATTCCCAGACCAATGAAGCCTGGTTTTTTAAAACTCCGGGGTTGAAAATCGTTTACCCCTCAAATCCCGCTGATGCTAAAGGATTATTCCTGGCAGCAATAGAAGACCCTAACCC
>JABDLW010000206.1 GCA_013001805.1 Saprospiraceae bacterium
CTATTCATTCACGGTCGTATGCCATGCCGGATCCAAATTTAAACCTGGGAGCTTTGGGCCAGGGATCATTGTCCGACTCTGCTTTGTGACCTCAGTGTTCTTTTTGGAATTATAATATTTTGATTCAATTTTATAGAGTAACTTCTTCACTTCCATGGAATTTGTAGCGAGACTTTTCTGATTATTAATTGAGCCTTTACCAGTAGAGTGAAAACTGTTGTTTAGCATTTTGTATTTTCCGACAAATTGACCAGTATGGAAATTATTACTCATTCTATTTATTTGCGAACGCAAGGTCACAATGAAATTCACAATTTCACACCGCAGATCCTACAATTGCTGCAAGAGAGTAGTCTGAAAGATGGTCAGGTTACTGTATTTGCCATTGGATCCACCACCGGAATTACCACTCTCGAATATGAACCCGGATTGGTAAAAAAAGATGTCAGGGTAATGTTAGATAAAATTGCTCCCTATGAAAAATCGTATCTCCATAATCAAACCTGGGGCGATAATAATGGGGCTGCTCATTTGCGCTCATGCTTAATCGGTACCAGTTATGTCTGTCCTTTCGTGGATGGACAAATGTTATTGGGCACCTGGCAGCAAATTGTATTTATAGATTTTGACACCCGGCCCCGGCAAAGAAATATTGCGGTACAATTTATTGGCTTATCTGATTCGTAGTCAGCCGATGTTAATCATTGGCAACAATGCCATATTGCGTCCGTAATTCAGTTAGTCTTTTTTCCAGATCAGCCTGTATCGCCGCCATTTCCGGGTTGTTAAATATGTTTTTTAATTCCTGAGGGTCATTCTCCAGGTCGTACAGTTCCCAATGATCAATATCATTATAGAAGTGTATTAATTTATAGCGATCGGTTCTGACTCCATAATGTTGTTTCACCATATGCCAGCCGTGAGGATATTCATAATAGTGATAGTAGAGTGCGTCCCTCCAGTTTTCATCTGATCCACGCTCCAAGATGTTTCGCATGGATGCACCCTGCATTTCTGTGGGTATCGATGCTCCGGCATAATCAAGGAATGTGGGAGCGAAATCAAGATTTTGCACCAATGCATCAGACACCTGATTTGCCACTACAGCCGCTGGATACCTTATGATTAATGGCATCCCAAAAGATTCCTCGTAAATAAAGCGCTTGTCATACCACCCATGTTCACCCAAATAAAATCCCTGATCAGAAGTATATACTACTATGGTGTTCTCGGCCAGACCGTTGTCATCTAAATACTTTAATACCCGGCCGATATGATCATCAACAGATTTGACACAACGCAAATAGTCTTTCATATATCGCTGATATTTCCATCGCACCAGGTCTTCTCCTTGGGGTTGCATTTTTTTGAATTCGGCATTGATGGGATCGTAGTGGGCATCCCATTTTTCTTTCTGTTCCGGAGTGAGCCGGCCATACATTGCTGCCCATCCGGCTTCCCTGTCTACTGAAGTTCCCCTTCCGGCACCTCCGGAATTCGTGTCTTTTCCCGGATATGAATCCGGGTGGAGTTTCATGTCACCGGAGAGAAACATGTCGGCAATACGCATATCAGCGGCCTCTGCGGCTGGGCGTCCGGCATAATCATCAAACAAGGTCTCTGGTTCCGGAATGGTTTCATCAGCGTACATGTCCAGATCATCGACATCTGGCATCCAACTCCGGTGTGGGGCTTTGTGGTGATACAGAAGGCAAAATGGCCGCGAGGTATCTCTGGCTTCCAGAAAATCAAGAGCTAAATCTGTGATGACTTTTGTAACATATCCCTGTACAATCGAGGTGTCGGTATCGGTCGCGATCGTGGGTTGGTAATATTCGCCTTGACCCAGAAGGACCTTCCAGGTATCAAATCCGGTTGGTTTGGTTTTTAAATGCCATTTACCAATGACCGCGGTTTCATATCCTACTTGTTGAAGTATTTTAGGAAAGGTTACTTGAGAACCATCAAATTCATCTCGATTATCTCTAAGTCCATTGAGATGACTGAACTTTCCGGTCAGTAAGGTTGCGCGGGAAGGAGCACAAATTGAATTAGTGACAAAGCTATTTTTAAAGAGCATGCCCTCCGATGCAATTCGATCAATGTTTGGCGTCTGTAAAAGGTTACTTCCATAGGCACTGATTGCCTGTTCCGCATGATCGTCCGTCATGATAAAAAGAATGTTGGGCTTATCTGGGCGCATATCAATTTTCTCTTTTTCTGCACAGGCAATGAGCAGCAATACTCCGATAAGACAAGAAAAGGTCTGATTCATGACATAGTATTTATGATAGGGAGCTAAGTTAGGAGTCTTTTCTGAAATTAGCGGTCTATTGATTTGGGTACTCCGAAAAAGGAGATTTACTGTCCATTCTGGCGAACGTGATCAATAATGCTCCAATGCTTAATATGAGTATAATCGTCAACCGATTTATTTATTATCTTAAACAGTTAAATAAAGAAATACCGATGAATCGTCGCGAAACGATGAAAAAGATGATCCTTGCTGGTGGCGGTATTGTCGCCACACCGGCCTGGCTACAAGCATGGCACCCCGAGAGCTTGCCGGAGTCAGTTGATCTATTCTCAAATGAAGAGTCACAGATGATAACAAAGATCGTAGATGCGATATTGCCTGCTTCGGATGATGGAGTGGGGGGATTGAGTGTGGGAGTGGATCAGTTTTTGGAAAGACTATTTTCGCGATGTTATGAAAAACCGGAGCAAGAAAATATTAGAAGACAACTTTCCAGATTAAATGATCTGGCACGAGATCAAACCGGTATGCCTTTTTTGGATTGCGATTCAAATCAACAAATAAGGGCATTGGAACAGATGGCTGTATCGCCGGAGAAAGCGGAAAGCGATTTTTTTGAATTAATTAAATCAGAGACTATTCGTGGATTTCGCACCTCTCGTGAGGTCATGACACGTTACTATAAATATCGCGTGGCACCGGGAAAATATTTCGGTTGCGTTCAAGTTGAAATTCAATAAATAATGGCCAATTTAGCAATAGATTCAATCAAGAAAAGAGGCTACGATGCCATAGTTATTGGCTCCGGTGCGAGCGGAGGCTGGGCAGCAAAAGAGCTCTGTGACCGGGGTCTAAAGACGTTGGTGTTGGAGAGAGGCAGACAAGTGGAACATATCAAAGACTATCCAACCGCTTCCAAACCGCCCTGGGAATTTGAATTTCGTG
>JABDLW010000673.1 GCA_013001805.1 Saprospiraceae bacterium
GGGGATGCTGAGGCTATGGCCCTTGATAATGACTACTTAAGAGCCATGGAGTACGGTATGCCACCTATGAGTGGGTTGGGAATTGGTATCGATCGACTGACTATGTTATTGACCAATCAAAGTTCCATTCAAGAGGTCATATTTTTTCCGCAAATGCGAAAGGAAAAGTAACCTCTAAAACAGCAGCAGGGTATCTGTACTGGTAATTATCTACCTACTCCCAGATCACAATTTGGCCAGAATAGTTTGGCCACCTTTGACGATCTGGTCAATCGATACTTCGATGCTTGAATTCAGAGGAATTAGTACATCAACCCGTGATCCAAATTTAATAAAACCCAATTGGTCGGACAAGGCAGCTTTTTGCCCAATCTTGGCATAATTGACAATTCTCCGCGCTACCGCTCCGGCTATTTGACGCACTAAAATGTGGGTGTCCATACATTTGATGACCGTGGTGGTGCGCTCATTTTCCAACGAAGACTTGGGATGCCAGGCTACGAGATATTTACCGTGGTGATGTTTTGAATATACTATGTCACCATTGCAGGGATACCAGTTGATATGCACATTAAGGGGTGACATAAAAATGGATATTTGAGTACATTTCGTCTTTAGAAATTCTCGTTCTTCCACGTCTTCGATCACCACTACTTTGCCATCGCACGGTGACACAATCAAATCATCGCCCGATGTGATATAAGTGCGGGATGGTATCCGGAAAAAGTATAAAATCAGCAACAGGAAGAAGAGCAGAACAACAACTGCCAGCGAGCGATATGGATTAGGTACCAACCACATTAACAACAATCCCACCAAGATAACCAGCAAGCATGTAATAATGATCGTCGTAGTCCCTTCTTTATGCAATCTAAACATCGCGAAACTATTTGAGTATGCCGCCATAAAGGTACTAAAACCATGCTAGTACTTGCTATAGAAGGAGTGACAGTAATTCTTATAAAATTATAAATAGAAAGAGAAGAAAAGTGCGATAAAAGGCATTGAAAAAAGGAGAGAATCTATGCGATCCAGTAGTCCACCATGACCCGGTAAAAAAGTACCCGAATCCTTGATTCCCTTACGTCGCTTAAACAACGATTCGATGAGATCGCCGATGCTGCTGGTGACCCCAATGATCAGACCGAGACAGATCCATTCCCAGCGTGTCATCATTCCGAGGTATTGATTAAGGATCAGTGCCATCAATATGCAACCAAACCACCCCGCAAGGGTCCCTTCCCATGTCTTGTTGGGAGAAATAAACCGGGAAAAGGGTTTTTTCCCATATTTTCTGCCGATCAGATAAGCTAAAACATCATTTATCCAGACAAATAGTAAAATGGCCAGGACCCACACCGGCTGATAATTATCACCCCAGTTGGCAACTGCAAATAGCAATGCAATGGGGATCGCAATATATAAGGTGGCAGGTAAGACCTGAAACGTAAAGACAAAAGGGTCCTGCCGCTTATACAAACGGTACAATAGAACGGCACAAAATGCTAAAGCCAGATAAGTGGCATAAAGTATGGGATCTCCCAGGCCTTTGCTTAGTACTAGCACAGTGAGTGCTATATACATAAGTAATGAAAGGAAGGTAGCAATCCATAATCGCCAACTCTTGAGTCCCTGCAATTGCAGGTATTCCAGGGTCGTGAGCAAGGACAATAGGCCTAGAATGATAAGTCCGGTGATTTTTCCGGCAAAGAGAGGAACCAGTAATGCAGTGCCAAATAGTAGCGCCGTTACCACTCTTTGGCCAAATTGAGTTGCATTCCATTTCATCGCTGTAAAAGTACCAAAGTTTTACGGGCGGAAACAATCAAACCAGGTGCGTAAAGGGCCAATCATATTTTCTTATGATTGGCCCAACGTATTGATCATACACAGTGAGATCACAGGAATGTCCTGCAATCTTCAGTGTGACTTATCCATCCCTGAATCATTACTCACATAATTTTAGCGAGTCCGGCAGGATAAGTATAACGGGAAAGTAAAGTCAAAGCTTCGTACATATTCTCCATATCCTCGAATGCTCAAACTTGCCAACTAATTTCGATGAACATACTATAAGTCAGCTTACTGTCATTCGTTGGTATGCATCGTAAGGTTTATCAAGAAACATCCGTGGTCTTTACACAATTAAGAGATCATGTACTCGAGGTCTTCCTTATTCATTTATCCAAGTAGACGATTCTTTAGACCATATGGTTGGGTGATTCAAACACTATTTGTGGAATTTATTCGAAAGTCTCCTCTTTCTTAAATAACAAATCCCGGAATCATGATTACAAATCTCTTCCGCTCTTGCATCGATTGGATAAAAAAGGATAAGGTCCCTAATATCCACAAGATCGATCTGGATGTGGAAACCTTACGAGAATCGGAGTATCCGTTAGGTGCCGAACTAAGACCTTATATTGCCCTGAGGAGCTAAAAGCCGAGCAAGTTTGTAAATATTTTCAGTTATTTGGTATTGTATTTGTCTTCTATAAGACAATTTAATAATGCCAAATATAGCGACCGATGAAAAATATCACACTCCTTTCACTCGTCCTTTTCCTCATTCTTGTCGCCTGTCAAAAGGATGATGAAAAGCAATCCGGGGAACTTGATGCTGAACTTATTACACTATTAGAGCGAAACTCGAATGGCCAAGGCGTGGATTTTTTTAGGATGCCGATGAGTACAGATCTGGCCGCCATCCCACAGGACCCAAGAAACCCATTAAACGAAGCAAAAGTTGAATTGGGTAAACATCTCTATCACGAAACCGGACTCGCTGTTGACCCTAAAAGGCCGGAAGGAAAATTTACCTATTCCTGTGCTTCTTGCCATCATGCTCCCGCCGGTTTTCAGGCAGGTCGTAAACAAGGCATCGGCGACGGAGGAGCTGGCTTTGGGCTAAGCGGTGAGGGTCGGGCACCAAATTCTCTTTACCTTATAGAAGAACTAGATTTGCAACCTATTCGTACACCATCGGCTATGAATGGAGCCTGGCAACCAAATATGCTGTGGAATGGTCAATTTGGAGCGACCCACCTCAACGTTGGCACTGAGGCTCAATGGGAGGCAGAAACACCGAAGGCAGTGAACCATCTGGGATATGAAGGTCTGGAAACTCAGGCGATTGCAGGACTAACTGTACACCGGATGGATATTGAAGAAGACTTTTGCGAGACCACGAGTTATAAACAATATTTTGAAAA
>JABDLW010000228.1 GCA_013001805.1 Saprospiraceae bacterium
ATACCTATAGTTGCTACCAAAAAATAAATGAAAATTGAGCCCCATTTTGAAGCACCAACTCCTTCCAGTGCCTTCGCTCTGGTGAAAGATAAGCTGAAACCAATAGTGGTCGCAATGACAATAATCCAAAAGAATGAAGACGTGAGAGATTCCAGTCGCATCGCATGCAAAGTCTCCTCATGTTTCATCATCAACGGTGTGATAACGTCCGCTCCCCAATGCGCTAAGGCTGTACCACCAAAAGCTACCCCCAACATGATAAATAAATCGGTAGTGGTTGGATTCTTCTCAACGCTCGCACGATAGTTCTCTACCCTCCTTTGCAAATCAACAATGGCTGAAGTATCCGACTTTAACCAACGGTCGACTTTAGGTGCCACATTGGCGCCATAAAGTAAAAAGCCCATCCATATATTTGCCACTACTACATCCACCACCACCATCGTTCCAAACAACTGGTCACTCACCTGAAAAATTTCTTTCATTGCTGTTTGATTGGCACCACCACCGATCCAGCTTCCTGCCACCGTACTTAATCCTCGCCACAATTCGTCGGGGTTGGCCGGAATCAGTCCGGGTGCAATAGAAAGGACAAGATAAAGGGCTATAGGCCCACCAATAATGATACCTAATGTCGCCGCGATAAACATGATTAGTGCCTTGGGACCCAAATTTAGAATGCCTTGCAGATCAATACTGAGACACAACAACACCAGACATGCCGGTAAAAAATACCGGGATGACACAAAATATAAAGATGACTCATCTCCTGATATTAATCCCAAAGGCCAGTTAAGCAATGCCGGGATAAAATAGCAGAGTAATAGTGCGGGAACAAACCGGTAAAATCTTTTCCAAAAAGATGATTGATGCTGTGCCGTATAAAATATCAACGCCAGCACGACAAGTAAAATACCGGTGACAATAGCGTCATTGGTAAAATAAGGAGACATCAATTTTTATTTTAGAATAACCAGATCTTCCGCTAATCTACCAATTCCATATCTACTTGCATGTCATTTATATGAGCTGCCGTGATTTTTACCTTTACCTGATCTCCAATCTTAAAAGCCCTGGCACTTCTCTTGGCCACTGCATGCATGCGGTTTTCCAGCACGAGAAATGGCTCTTGCAGATCGGCAAACTGCACCAAACCATCTACCCCAATGTCTTTGAGTGTAACAAAGATACCTCGCTCGATCATTCCGCTGACGATGCCTGCATAAGTCTCACCAATGTGGCCTGATATAAACTCAACCTGCTTAAACTTAATCGATTCACGTTCAGCCTCCTGGGCCTTTTTCTCCTGGTTACTGATATGCTTACATTGCGCTTCAAGCTCTTCTTTGGAGGTGCGGTAATCGCCGCCAAGGTTCTTCTCCAGGATTCGGTGTACCAGCACATCAGCATAGCGCCGTATTGGTGAGGTAAAATGTGTATAGTAATCAAAGGCAAGTCCGAAGTGGCCGATGTTATGTGTTGTGTAAATTGCTTTTGCCATTATCCTTACGGCAAAAGGTTCGGCAAAGGCCAGAACATCGTCGGATTTGGCTGCTTTGGTCAGCCGTTCAAAGGACTTTCGGATCTGAGCAGGTGATTGATGATCAAATTGAAATCCCAGTTCTTTGAGGAACAGACTGTATTCTGTGACTTTTTCTTCATCCGGTAAATCGTGTACCCGGTAAACAAATGGAATTTCTCGTTGACTTTTTTTGGCCATGTAAGTGGCTACTTCCCGATTGGCCAATAACATCAGATCTTCGACCAGTAAGTGTGTATCTTTCCTGACTTTAGTATGGATAGCAATGGGATGATTGGTCTCATCAAGTTCAAACTGTAACTCGGGTGTTTCAAATGCAATGGATCCTTCCTTGTAGCGCTTTTTTCTAAAGTGCTTTGATATCCTGTTGAGTTCACTTAGCTCCTCATGAAATAAGCCATGGCTTGCATCAAGCACCAGTTGTGCTTCTTCATAACTGAACCGCTGAGCTGAGTGAATAATGGTTTTTCCAAACCATCTTGATACAATTCTATTTTTCGAGTCAAGCTCAAATATGGCTGAGAAGGTAAGAGAATCTTCGTGAGGACGTAAAGAGCATAATTCATTGGATAGAACCTCAGGGAGCATTGGTGCTACCCGATCTACCAAATACACGGACGTAGAACGTCGTAATGCTTCACGATCCAGGGCAGTACCTGGTTTAACATAATGAGTCACATCTGCAATGTGAATGCCGATTTCTTTTTTCCCGTTCTCCAGTAGCCGGTACGAAAGTGCGTCGTCAAAATCACGCGCTGTAGCAGGATCGATCGTAATTGTGGGAACCGATCTCATATCTCTCCTTCTTGCTATTTCTTTTTCAGAAATCTCTCTGGGCAAGGATTCGGCTTCTCTCAAAACCACGTTGCTGAAAAGCGTGTCAAAACCATGATTGATAAGAATGGAATCCATCATGACACCATGTGTATCGGTGGCATCCAAAACTTTTACGATCTTGCCAATTGGGTTTTTACCCGCCCGGTCTGGCCATTGGTGTACCCGCACCAGCACTTTGTCGCCATCTTGAGCAATGCCCAGGTCCTGTGGATGTACGTAGATATCAAAATCTACCATATTGTTGTCAGGGACTACAAAAGCGTATTTCTTACTTTGCTGCAAATTGCCGATAAATTGATCCGTAGCCCGCTCCAGAATCTTCACGATTTCTCCATCGACCCTTTTACCATATCGCTTCAGTATCTTTACCATGACTCGATCACCATCCAAAGCTTGTTTTAATTTTTTAGCTTGAACATATACATCCTCATGACGCTCACCACCTAAAACGATATAGGCGGCACCACTTCTGATTTGATCTACGTAGCCTTCGAGTACCTCAGCCCGGACTGACTCAGCAGTACCATTGGTCCTGGACAATCTATATTTACCGTCCTTGATTAGATCAATTTTGCCAGCACCTTCCAGGTTTGTCAGGACCGCCTGAACCGAAGCGGCGCTATTCTTTATCTGAAGTTTCTTGATGATTTGACGGGCATTGAACCTTTTGGATGGCTGTTTATCAAATAATTTGAGACATTGATATTCCAGCTTTTTTGCAGGCAACTTGGTGCCCTTTATCGAACGTTTTACCATTTTTTAGTTTCGTTGTTTTTAGCTCCCGGATGGGTAGCAATTGTAGATAGGATCTTTTATCAAGACCTTTAATTAATGCTAATATTGATGCGGACCAAGATATAGTTAAAATGATCGCGAAATTAATTTTCAATAATCATTTGTAATATATCTCCCGTTTCAGTGATTTCCAATTGATAGGTGTGACTTTGGTCAGCATTGTAGCGACGCTCATCCAAAGGTCCCTCTCCCTCAGCTATGAGTATGAGACCTTCCTCATCGATTGTCGCAATTCTCTTTAATAAGGAATTTCCATTGGATTTAGTTCCTGCGATTACTTTACTCGAGATCATCAACCCATCGGGTTGGTAAGTGGCCAGGATGTATTCGTAAGACATTAGAGAGGCCTTCCAAAACACCAAGGATTGATATAGCTCCATGGCTGGCAATCTAAAACAGGCAACATATTCAGTGAATTCGTCCTCATTTTCGTCTTCCCGCAAAAAGCCACGAATCAATACCTCAGGTAGTGGTTTGTTTTCCTTACTAAATATGTGATGTATCTCCGATGTAAGGGTGATAGGTAAATCGACCTGAGGAAAAAATGCTACGAGGTCTTTTAGCGCCGGTGGTCTCTTCATCTCAAATAGTTTTACATTTTGAAGATGCGAAATTCATAAATTTGATTGTCAGACAAAGATAAACAGCATGTTGCAGTGGTGCTACATCTCAGTGCCAGTTTCCGGTCATGATTTGTCAAATTTTTAGAATCATTCTAAATAGTAGACAATGCCAAGACAACGTGATAGACAATTTGTTTAGACAGGAGAGATAGAATAGTTTTGTCTCCGCCAGCTTAAATATGCAGCTTATGAATTGGATTTCATCGTTTTTTACTTCCAGCTTGGGCAAGAAGGTCATCATGAGCCTTACTGGATTATTCTTGATCCTTTTTCTGGTGGTTCATCTCGTAGGTAACCTGCAGCTATTGGCCAATGATGGTGGGGAAAAGTTTAATTTATACACGAAATTCATGACCACCAATCCCTTGATAAAGACGATCTCCTATGGCCTATATGCTTTCATCTTGCTGCATACCGTACAGGGGTTAATTCTTTGGCGTCAAAATCGTTCCGCCAGGCGCACCAGATATGCTGTTGCCAGTACAAAAACGTCGTCTTTTGCCGCACGAAATATGGCCTATTTGGGGATAGTAATTTTAATCTTCCTGATACTGCATCTATGGCAATTCTGGTTTCAAATGAAAATAGGAAGTCTTGAAATGATCACCTATAGCGGTCATGAGCCGGTAAAAGATCTATATAAAGTCGTTGATTATGCTTTTGGCCAATGGTGGTATGTCCTTTTTTATGTTGTATCGATGTTTTTTCTGGCCTTTCATCTGAAGCATGGGCTGCAAAGTGCATTTCAGTCTTTGGGATTGAATCATCGAAAGTATACTCCCATTATAAAATGGATAGGAAGTGCCTATAGTATCTTAGTTCCACTCGGATTTGCCCTCATTCCCCTCATCATTTATTTATCCAGATAAGAAAAACTGACTATGATATTAGATGGAAAAGTGCCTCCCGGCGATTTATCGCAAAAATGGAAAGACTACCAATCCACTATGCCCCTGGTGGCTCCTAATAATAAGAGAAGGCTGGAAATAATCGTTGTAGGAACCGGCCTGGCAGGCGGAGCGGCAGCGGCCACCCTGGGAGAGCTTGGATACAATGTGAAATGTTTTACTTTCCATGACAGTCCGAGAAGAGCCCATAGCATTGCCGCTCAGGGA
>JABDLW010000232.1 GCA_013001805.1 Saprospiraceae bacterium
ATCTAAAGCTGCGCCCGGATCATTGGTTAATGCGGCTGTAACCTGCCAGGCCCCTACGCTGGAGCCCATAAAATGAATTGGGTGGGTAACTGATTCCAGGAAGTCCGCAATAATACTACGCATCAAGCCATAAGTCGTAAACCACTTTGGGCCTCCTGCAGCAGCAACTACACCATAGATGTCATGTGCAGATAATCCTTGCTCCTTGATTCGGATATAAGCTTCGTCTCCTGCAAGGAACATTAATTTACTCATATCACTAACCACTTATTCCTGGCAGGAAGATAACTATGAATGTGCTAATTCGAGCGAACGAACTTTTTGCGTCCATCCGAATTTGTCATCACGGTCACCGGATCGCAATCCTTCTATGTACGATTTGAGAAACGGACTGATTTTGTAATTATCCGGATTTAAGTGAATGATCGTTTCTCCAAAAGCAATCTTATTGACGTAGGAGACCACGGCCGCTGTTCCCGTTCCAAATACTTCTTGCAATTGTCCATTTTTATGAGCTTCTAATACCTGGTCTTTAGAAAGAGGGGCCTCGATTACTTCGTATCCTTCATCTTTGAGAATATGGATGATAGAATCCCTGGTAATACCTTTTAAAATGGTACCACTCAAATTAGGAGTATAAGCCTTGCCATCCATGACGAAGAAAATATTCATCGTACCCACCTCCTGGATATATTTAAACTCAAAAGGATCCATCCACATCACTTGGTCGTAACCCAATTCTTTTGCCATTTTGGCTGGGTATAGCGACGCGGCGTAATTGCCGGCAGTCTTAGCTTCACCAACGCCTCCTGTGACCGCACGAACATATTTATCGGCTGCCAATAAACTGACGGGCGCTGTATAGTATGGCCCTACGGGGCAGGTAAAAATGACAAATTTGTATGTCTCAGATGGTCGAACACCGATGAACTCATCTGTCGCAAACATATAAGGTCTAATATATAGGGCACTTCCATCTTGAGGAGGGATCCATGCCCTATCGAGATCGACCAGTGTTTCAATAGCCTCGCAAAAGATATCACCCGGAACCTGGGGCATACACATCCTGTCAGCAGAGGCATTCATACGTTCGACGTGTTTGTCTAATCTGAACAGCAATGGGGTGCCATCACGCATTACAGAAGCTTTCATACCCTCAAAAATTGATTGGGCATAATGCAACGTCAGATTTGCAGGATGAATCGAAAAGTTAGTGAGTGGTCTGATCTCGCCCTCTTCCCATTGACCATTTTTATAGTCCATGACAAACATATGATCACTGCATATTTTACCAAAAGGAAGATTGTCAAAATCGATGCTTGACAGACGTGATTCTCTCGTTTTTTGTATCCTGATACCCATCAATAATTAATTTGATTCAAAGTTATAGAATAATTAACTCCCATACCCGGAATCTGGATGAGGAGTTGGGGGTTAATGGTGAGAAATAAGTCATATTGGAATTATTCCGAAGAATGAGATGGCTCCCATATACCTTAATAAATCAGTATCCATAAGAAGAATAAATGTCTGACGATATCGAATTTTATCCATCCTCAGAGTATTCCAAAATATCACCCGGTTGGCACTCGAGCGATTGATTTATTTCGTAATGACCGTTGAATATCCGAAAATAATTAGGTGTCTAACGTCAAAAGACTTATCAGAAAAAAGTATTCATATTCAGAAGATTACCCTGAATGACGTAACATTACCCTTCCATACTAATAATATGACCTTCTTCGATTATCCAATTTATAAAATTCCAGAACCAGGAGAAGTGATCCTTCTTTCACCGGACAAACCGGTGACTGTGCTGGTCAAGAAAAGCCAATACCTGGCCAAGGAAGCGGAATTGCTGTCAAAAATTCTTAAAGCTGTACAGATAGCACCGGTCGATGTGACTATTATTGAAGGTAAAGACGATCAATATTATCGGATTGAAAGTGGGGATCAAGAACGGCTATTTTTACTTTTCGGACTCGATCCCGGTGATTGTGGACTACAGATAGACTTCAGGAAGTACTCCCTGATTCAACGAGGTAAGAACTCTTTTATATTTGGTTCTCCCCTGGTTTCGCTCCCGGATTTACCGGATGAACGCCGTGCCTTGTGGTTGGAACTTAAGCGGTTTTACAATATTCCATGATGCGGTTTGTTTTTGCCACCCACAATGATCACAAGGTCTCAGAAGTCACTGCTATCCTGGATGGAATGGATATTTCGCTGGTTTCTCTTAAAGCAATAGAATATCATGACGAAATCGTTGAAGATGGTCAGACACTCGATCAAAATGCCTGGATAAAAGCAAATACAATTTATCATAAACTCGGAGGCAATGTGATCGCCGAAGATACCGGCCTCGAAGTACATTCCCTTGATGGAGCACCCGGAGTATACAGTGCTCGCTATGCAGGGCCTCAGAAAAATGCGGAAGACAACATCGACAAGTTATTGTCGGAATTAAAAGAAAAAGAAGATAGGCAAGCCCAATTTCGAACAGTAGTAGCTATAAAGATCGATGATCAATCCTACACCTTTGAAGGAGTTGTTAAAGGACGGATCGCTCATATGAGGACAGGAACCGGGGGCTTTGGATATGACCCCGTTTTTATTCCTGAAGGGTACACCGAATCATTTGGTGTGTTAGATCCGGAAATCAAGAATAACATCTCTCACCGTGCAAGAGCGTTTGAGGCCTTCAAGCGATTTTTACAAATGAGATGATCAGAGTATCTCGTCCCATTCTATTGATTTCGTACTGTGCTGTAACTCATCTTCCACACTAGCTAACAGCTTATTATTCTTTAACTGATCGGCAGCATTTCGCAAGCCTTCATAAGAAAGCAATCGCCGAGGATTTCTCTTTAAGGATTTTTCAAACATATTGCTGGCCGCTTCCAATTGACCCTCTTTCAATAACCATTCACCATATGCTTCATGTATAGGTTTTACGATATCAGGAGGTCCGTAGGAATAACTCAATTGTTCATCCAAATCAGTGGCCTTTTTGAAATGTTCATCGGCCAAGGCTGGATTTCCGGACAAATCAGCATGCAATGCCATTAATTCGAGTTCCATCACCCTGGTCATGTTGATATCCAGCAGACTGGGTGGTTTGTTGGCATATCCTCCTGCACTGCACATGGCAAATCCTTTATCACCAACTAATAATTCGGACTTCGAACGATCTTCACTGATGGTTTCAATAATTC
This sequence comes from Saprospiraceae bacterium, assembly GCA_013001805.1. GTDB lineage: Bacteria > Bacteroidota > Bacteroidia > Chitinophagales > Saprospiraceae > JABDMH01. The sequence goes on from JABDLW010000232.1 coordinate 3,216, forward strand.
GCGCCAGTGATTTTATGTCGTTTTGATGATAAGCGATCAGCCCCTCTGTTAGAGCATAACCGGTCCTTGTAACGATGTTCAAATCATCTACTTTAATCGAAAACTTGGAAAACTTTCCATTCCAGTCGTTTGTCTCCACCAGTTGTCCGCCCTTCATCGCCACGAGGTAAGAGCGAGCATTCTTATTTGGGTTGTTATTCATAAACTCTATCATATTCTCCAGGAGTTCAGCTGCTCTTTTGGTTTCTCCCCGTTGCAGCAAGCCATATTGAAGCCAATTGAGCGCATGATAACTTCCCGGATTGTCTGGATTTTCTCTTTCTTTTGACTTTCGTACACTGGCATTCCACGAGGCAATATTGGATGTGACCACCTTATCCCAATCCCCTAATGCCACATAAATGTGTGATGGCATATGCAAGGCGTGTGTGGCATCTGGCGCAACCTTCGAATAACTATCCGCCGCTTTATTAGCCAAATGTGCATGTTCCGGATCGTCATATGAATGGATCAAATAATGGAGGGCACCCGGATGGCTGGGATTTTCTTTTATGATGCCCTGGGCGATCCTGGCGCTGTGATCATATAATTCAGGATCACGACCATTTCTGGAGGCGCCAAGTAAGGAGATGGCATAAAAGGCGGCAACTTCATGATGATCGGGATATTTTGCGGTCAGTCCCTGCATAAACTCGCTGTAAGCCAGGTCCCTGTCATATTTGGTACCCTCACCATAGAGAATTTCTATAGCATCCATAAAGTCTTTTTCAATCGGTGTTATTGCTTTTGCCCGGCGTTCTTCGGGGGTAGCACCCAATTGTTCCAATACAGCCAGCGCATCATCCCGATCCTGGCC
>JABDLW010000261.1 GCA_013001805.1 Saprospiraceae bacterium
TGTCAAATATTTATTGAGGAAGGCGATGAGACTTATATGAATAGCGGAACCGCAGGTATAAATCCGGATAAGATCCTACCCACGACTAAACTCCCCGAAGACTTTTCCAATTTTTGGGATGAAGGCAAATCAGCACTCGCTGAAATACCGATTGAGGCAGAGATGACCCTGATGCCCGAAAAATGCACTTACTTCACCAATGTCTACCATGTAAAAATCAGAAACATAGATGGTCCAGTATATGCGATACTGACATTGCCAAAAAAGCCAGGCCGGTATCCCGCTATCTTACATGTGCCAGGAGCTGGTGTACGAGCTTACGGAGGTGACATAAGCGATAGACCTATCATCTCCCTTTCTATAGGCATTCATGGGATACCGGTGGATCAGTATCAATCCACTATTTATGAAGACCTGAGATACGGGGCACTCAACGGATATTGGAAGTCAAATCTGGATGATCGCGACAACTATTATTACAGGCGAGTCTATCTGGGCTGTGTGAGAGCAATTGATTTTATACACAGCTTACCTGAATTTGACGGTGAGAATCTGGGTGTCATGGGAGGAAGCCAGGGTGGTGCTCTATCTATCATAACCACGAGTCTTGACGACCGGGTAGACTATCTTGTCAGTTTTTATCCGGCACTTTCAGATCTAACCGGATATGTACATGGAAGAGCGGGTGGCTGGCCTCATCTATTTCGGGATGAATTTACCAATAAACCGGAAAAAATAAATACTTCAAAGTATTACGATGTGGTAAATTTTGCCCGAAGCATCAACGTGCCCGGATATTATTCATTTGGTTTTAATGATAATGTTTGTCCGCCCACATCCATCTACTCAGCAATAAATGTCATAGATGCCGACAAAAAAATAGTCCTTTATCATGATGCTGCCCATTGGCAATATCCCGAGCAATCTACTGCTGCCCGGGCATGGATGTACGGTAAATTAAATGTCAATTCCAATTAAAGCTAACTATTGGACCAACCAATTATACCTCAGTAAGTTGTGCAACTATCTTCGTCGTACCAAAATATTGAAAAGTACTCCGACTGGCTAGACACTAAATTCCGAATTCCCGGAACCCGGATCAGATTTGGACTCGATTTTATTATTGGGCTATTTCCGATTGTAGGTGATGTCCTGAGCTTTAGTTTGTCGGGAGGCCTGCTACTATTGATGATAAAAAAGGGGGCAAGTGGCAGGGCGCTGGCTTTGATGATCGTTAATATTATGCTGGATACGATTTTGGGCTCCATACCCTTCCTGGGTGATATTTTTGATCTATTTTTTAAAGCAAATAAACGCAATCTTGATTTATTTCAATCGCATTTCGAAGAAGGTAAATATCGTGGAAATGCCTGGCCGGTCATTCTGACTGTCTTAATTATACTCATCTTACTTTTCGTGTTTATTTTGTACATATTGTATAAGTTATTTCAGCTAATCTGGCAACTCTTGAGTTGAAATACGCTCAGGATGAGCGAAATTGGACTCATAAATCGCGCGGATTTTAGTACTTAAAGAGCTGCCAGGAAACTGTCAAAAATTCTTGAAGTGGTAATTCGAATCATGGTTCCTATTTTTAGTTTTCACTTTTCAAGAGCAACTCAAATAAAAACGTTACATTGGATTACAGGTGACAGGGTTTAAATACTTGTCATTGCACCTGGGATTTTAACAAGGGCAACCACAGCCACAAGAATATTTTCTTAACCAATTTAATTGACTATTTATGGAATGGATATTTTATGTAATAATTATCGGTGCAGTCATTGGCTGGATTGCAGGACTTTTAATGAAAGGGGGAGGATTTGGTCTTTTGGGTAATATTGTCGTTGGCATTCTGGGAGCCGTAGTGGGAGGTTGGCTCACTGATGCACTCAACATATCATTGGGTAGTGGTCTGGTGGGAAATATACTGACGGGGGTCTTGGGTGCGGTGGTTTTACTTTTTGTCGTAAGCATACTTAAGCGGCGCTAGCCCTTCCCTTAGTCGAAGTAGGTGCGATAATAGGAGTCTGTTTACTCAGTCTCAACGGGCACCTGTAAGCATCGAGACTAAACGCAGTATTTTGTAGCAACGATGCCAAGTTCAATTAATTGATTCTTTGACTATTTTAGCGGGTAGAATCGTAACAAATCTCAATGAAAAGAAGAAATCTTCTCAAGAACATAGCCTCAACGGCTGCAACCGCTTCTCTGGTACCGGGTTGGAAATCCTTGCAGGGTTTGAGTAAAAAGAAAAACCCGGCATTTACATTTTGTCTGAATACCAGCACCCTTAGGGGCCAGGAGCAAGGCATCGTCAAAGATCTGGAAACGGCAGCAGCAGCCGGCTATGATGGTGTAGAGATCTGGATTAATGCCATGCAAAAATATGTGGAAGAAGGAGGGACACTACCAGAGCTAAAGGCTCGCATTGATGACCTGGGCATTCAAATTGAGGATGCCATAGGCTTCGCCCAATGGATTGACGACGATGACATGGTGAGGGAAAAAGCCATCGAACAATTAAAGATGGAAATGGACATGTTGGCGCAAATCGGTTGCCGGCGCATAGCTGCACCACCGGCTGGCGCTACCAACGAAGCCGGTCTAAACCTGGATGCGGCTGGAGAACGCTACGCAAGAATTCTCGAAGTCGGAGTCATGCAGGGTGTGATTCCGCAATTGGAGGTTTGGGGCTTCTCCAAAAATCTGCATAAAATCAGTCAAGTGCTCTATGTGGCAGGAGAAAGCGGACACCCTGGGGCCCGGATTTTACCGGACATTTATCACCTATATAAAGGTGGATCTAGTTTTGAAGCCTTGAAAATGATTAACGGTCCGACCATCGAAATTTTCCACATGAATGATTACCCCAGTGATCCACCGCAGGAGACCATCAAAGATAGTGACCGGGTCTATCCTGGCGATGGTGTGGCTCCGGTAAAACAGGTTTTACAGGATCTCTATCGTCCGGATGCTACGACCGTGCTTTCCTTGGAATTATTTAATCCTAATTATTGGAAGCAAGATGCTTTGCTCGTGGCCAAAACCGGTCTGCAGAAAATGAAAATGGCAGCGGAGGGGATCGGGTAGATGGCGTTGCTGACTAGTAATTAAGAGCCTGAAGTAGCACTAAAACAACTGATCCATGGTGATCACATGATCAATCAATCCGATACTGTGCTGATTGGCATGTAGACCAAAGGTTGTGATCAAAGTAGTAAAAAGATATTTATTGGTGCCAGTTTCGGTTCGAAACCGTTCGCGCCTTCTCGTAAGTTGTTCTCCATCCTTTTTTGTAAGCGTAATTTTAGATTGGAAAAATTTCATTTCGCAAAGATTGATGGCATTATCACTTCGATCAATGATCATATCAATCTGAAAACCATCCTTTTCATCGGCCCCTTGTGAGATATAACCAGAAGATTCACTATAGATTCCAGAAATCCCCAAGGCCCCTTTTATTTTATTTAGGTGTTTAAGACAAATACCCTCAAAAGCAAATCCGGCCCAAGATTTATATTTTGGTGTCTGACTAAGTTTAAGCCAAATGCCATCTGAGTATTTGAGATTATGCTTAATAAAGTTGAGATAAAAGATCGAATATTCATCAATGAGCCGATAGAGGG
>JABDLW010000268.1 GCA_013001805.1 Saprospiraceae bacterium
AATAATTATGGTTTTCATGAGTGATATATTTGTGGGTTGGATACAAAATTAACACGCTATCTATTATTTGAAATGATTGAGATCAAAAAGTGCTTTGACACTAATCATTGAAATTCAATATACCCTCACTTAAATTGATACCCTATAGATAGGATCGATCAATTGTTTTTAGCTGTTTGTATCTATAGGAATAGTATCTTTATTATTTCAACTCCATTATTAAGGTTGATCTGACAATCTGGAATGTTGACCCCCAACCGTGTCTGGAATCAAAGAAGCTAGATCGGTAATTGCATCAGCAGCTGAAGAGCTGGGGAATTTATAATTGTGGACATATTGATTTTCCCGGTCTTATTAATCGGACAGAGCACTTAATAATTATAAAGAAAAGATTTGCCTCACTGTTGAAACATCTAATTTGCAAGATGACGATGGGGAGTAGAGTCGGCATTAGCCGTTTTTAAGCGTTTGTTGTGGGAAATTATGGAGAGATTTGAGAAATAGACGCAATGGGAAATATCCACGATTAAAGTCAAGAGAGGTTTTGCGTGTAGCCAGTATTCGCTATCCCTAGGTTATTTGCTCAAGAGCGCTATCATTCTAAAGGGGATGGTCGCAATAACTTCAAATGAGGAATTCCGCATTTGTTGCTAGAACATTTTCGTAATTTGTCATTTGTTATTCCTAATTGAATGAGTCAATCACGTCAGCTTGCTGTCATCATGTTTACCGATATTGTCGGTTACACTAAATTGATGGGTTCGGACGAAGAGTATGCCCTTGGCTTGCTAAGAAAGAATAGAGAAATACATCAGACCCAGATTAAAAAGCACCATGGTGATCTAGTAAAGGAAATGGGCGATGGGATCCTGGCAAGATTTGCGAGTTCAACAGATGCAATTCATTGTGCAATTGAAATACAAAGGCAAGCACAACGAACCGACCTAAATGAAAGAATTCGAATTGGAGTTCATTTGGGTGAAATTACCGAAGAGAACAATGATACCTTTGGTGATGGAGTTAACATTGCATCCCGGCTGCAATCCATTGCTGATCCTGGAGGGATTTTTATTTCCGAATCCATTCAAAAATCTATTAGGGCACAGGCAGACATTCAAACCAGGTTCTTGGGTGAATTCGAATTAAAAAATATTGATTTCAAACTAAGAACGCATGCAGTACTAGGATATGATCTTCCCATAACCTCGGCATCAAAAATCAAAGAATTGACAGGTAGGAATTGGAAAGAAAGGGCCCTCAGTTCTCCGATTCTCTACATTGTTATTATTGTTTTGACGCTAGCGGGTTGGTGGGCTAGAAAGCAGCTAGTTAGCAATGAACGAACAATTTCATCCCTGGTATTCTTGCCATTTGACAACTACACGGGTACTGATACGCTTGATTATTTAATGGCGGGAATGCACAATGCATTAATAGGTGAGGCCGGCAAAATACAGGCTTTGCGGGTACCTGGAACAAAAACCTCAAATGCTTATCGGGATGTTACTAAGTCCACAACAGAGATTGCTTCGGAATTGAACGTAGATGCTATTGTCGAAACTTCCATTTCCTGTATTGGGGACGCGTATTGTTTTCAGGTGAAATTGATAACCTCATTCCCAGAAGAGAAACAAGTTTGGGTCAAGGATTTCAATGTAGAAAGAGATCAAATCGTTAATTGGACCAGAGGACTTGCTAAAGAGATTTCTAGTGAAATTAAGATCACCATAACACCCGGAGAAGAAGCATTACTGGCTTCAACAGAGGCTATTGATCCCGCAGCTTACGACTTATATATGAAAGGCAAGTTCTATTTGAATCAGATCAACGATGCATCTCTGAAAATCGCCGAAAGGTATTTTAAACAGGCAGTTGAAAAAGATCCGCAATGGGCTCCGCCTTATGCGGGGTTGGCTGAGGTTGGTCTCTACCAGAAGCAGATGGGATTTGTACCAGCTACAATTGTCTTGCCTTTGATTCACGAAAACCTGAATAAGGCATTGGAATTGGAACCCAATTCTGCCAACACGCATTATTCGAATGCGGTGAATGCCGTTTGGACTGAGTTCAACTGGGAAAAGGGAGAAAATGAATTCTTAAGAGCTATCGAGCTTAATCCAAATCATGCATATGCCCGGATTTTCTTTGCACACTTATTGACGATTCTGCGACGCACGGATGAGGCTTTATCTCAAGCACGGAAAGCAGAAGAGTTGGAGCCATTGGATCCCTTTATCCAGGGGCTATACTCTAATGTATTACGAAGAGCCGGAGATTGCAAGGCGGCAAAAGAACATGCAGACAAAGGCCTGTCAGTTGACCCAAATCACCATTTCGCGTTACACGAATTAATAGGGGCTTACGAATGTATAGGATCATATGAGCAGGCATTTCAAATAAAAAAACACATTCCACCATGGAAACAATTATGGGAACAATATGGAGCGACTCACTTCATGGATAGTATTTTCAGAGTACAAGGCTGGACTGGTGTCCTAAGGGAGGAAATTAAGCTGAGCGAAAAGTATGGAATATATGGACAGGATTCTTTTGTTCAATATGAGAGATATTTGGAAGTAGGTAAACCAGAAAGGGCACTTGATTATTTGGAAAAATTATATGAGCGACGTAACCCGGGCCTTCCTTACATATCTTCAATAAATCATTACAAGGATTTAAAAGATAATCCAAGATATATTGCTCTCTTACATAAAATGCATTTACCTGTGGATTAAGAAAATTGGAAAAGAAAATTGACATCAAGCATGATTCGAACTCTCAATTAAAAAAAATGAACAAATCAACCGAGTTTCTCGTCCAGGTGTACTGATAACACAGTGATGGGGTTGTAAATGATCTAAAGCCATTTTGTATTACGCCCCCTAATGCTTATCTGTTCTTTTTGTACATTTCAGTAAGTCATATTGGTGGATCAATATCATTCGGTCTGCACTTCGATTCGCCTACTGACGTTCGCCTGGGGCTCAGTCAGCATGGCTCTCTCGCATTTCCTTCCGGACGCTCCTGCGTCGGTCCGCACTTCGATTCGTTCATTCGTCATTCGTCATTCGTCATTCGTTTTGCTGCACTTTTCTCTCCACCTGGCTTTAAATTGTGCCCGTTCTTCAAATGACATTTTTTCCCATTTTTGCTTCCAGCGAGCTCGTCGACTCCATCCTCCGTGAGAGCCCCTGCGGTGCCAACTTGAAAAGAGAATTTTACTGAGTATGAAAAGTCCTACTGCCTGCCAAAATGTAATTTCATTGACTCCCGTCAGATCAGGCAGAATGGCATTCCACAAATAAGTAATTACGGTGCCGGTTATAAAAACAATCCCTACGGCAGCAATTATGAAAAACATCACTTTAACCGGAGCAAATTTTCTATAATTATTCATAATTATGCAGGTCTGTTTCGAAAAAAATTAATCATTAAAAAATTCTTCATAAAGTGCTTGTAGTCTGGTACGTAAATGCTGGATGGCATATCTTTTCCTCGAAATCCAGGTTTTGATACTTTCTCCCGATTGGTCCGCCATTTCCTGAAAAGTCTTGTCTTCCAGTTCATTCCAGACATAGGCATTACGCTGTAATTCGGGAAGTTCGTCCAGCGCTTCAAAAAGAGCATTCCAAAATAATTCCTTTAATTCGGCGGCTGCCTGATCTTCCGGTTCCGAGAATAAAATCTCTTTGATAAAGCTACCCTCTTCACCGGTTTGCTGTAAATCTTCCAACAGATCCGGTTGATTCTTGCGATACCGGTCCGTAATTCTATTCCGTGCCACGCGAAATAGCCATCCACTTACCTGATCAATGGTTTCCACTTGCAATACCTTGCTAAATTGGAGCCATACATCCTGTAATACGTCTTCTGCATCCGCAGCAGAAGCCACCCGGCTACGGATAAACCGGTACAGTCGCTGCCCATAGCTATTCACTGCTTTTGTTATGGTTTGATCTCGCTCAGTCGCCAATGGTATCGACATATTGTATTTGTCTACCTGAGTAGACGGGTTATGACGTAAATTACTTTAAAAAAGAGCGAACTGCTAATTTTGTAATATATCATTCCCTCATACTGACGCTTCACTCTGTTCCGGTCAGCATCTGCGATTCTTCTACTGACGTTCGCCTATGGCTCAGTCAGCATGGCTCTTTCGCATTTCCCTCCGGATCATTTCGTCGGTCAGCCTCTGCGATTCGTCATTCGTCATTCCCACATACTGACGCTCCACTTCGTTCCGGTCAGCATCTGCGATTCGTCATTCAAAAGTTCTTATATTTCCGGCATGATTTACGACGTAGCCATTGTCGGTGCCGGAATAGTGGGCCTCTCCACTGCTTATCAACTGATAGAACAACGGCCGGACTTAAAAATCTGTGTCATAGAAAAGGAGGCAGATGTAGCGCAGCATCAAAGTCGCTGGAACAGTGGAGTGATGCATTCGGGCATTTATTATAAACCGGGAAGCGTAAGGGCACGAAATTGTCGTGACGGATTGGCCCGGTTAGGTCCATTCTGTGAGCAGCATGACATTCCGTACGAAAAATGTGGAAAACTGATCGTGGCAACGACCACCGGGGAACTGTCTACCCTGAATGCCGTATTTGAGAAAGGAAAAAAAAATGGCCTGACCGGTATTGAAATTATATCCGCCGAAGCAGCTAAGGAAATTGAGCCGCATGTTGCCTGTTTAAAAGCGATAAAAGTACCCGAGGCAGGAATTGTGAATTACGAGAGAGTGGCAAAAAAATACCGGGAGTTGTTTGAAGCTAAGGGAGGCAGCGTGCTGCTGAAGCACAAAGTCAGGAAAGTCGTCACGGGCGCAGAATATCTTACCGTGGTATCTGATCCGGCGGAAATTCAAACGCGATTCTTGATCAGTTGTGCAGGACTATTTGCCGATCGAATCGCACAAAACACTTTTCCCCAGATTGATTTCATGATCTTGCCTTTTCGCGGTGAGTACTATGAGTTGAAGAAGGAACGGGAGTATCTGGTTAACCACTTGATTTACCCGGTACCGGATATTAACTTTCCTTTTCTGGGTGTACACTATACCCGTATGATTGATGGTGGTATCGAAGCCGGTCCCAATGCTGTGCTGGCTTTTAAGCGGGAGGGATATAAGAACACGCAAATTGATCTGCAAGACCTGATTGCAACCATTGGCTATGCGGGATTTAGAAAATTGGCCGCAAAGTTCTGGCGTACCGGGCTGGCTGAAATGCGACGTTCATTCTCCAAGAAACTATTCGTACAGGCCTTACAAAAATTGATACCTGAAATTACTATGGATGATGTAGTGGAGGCACGGAGCGGCGTACGGGCAATGGCTTGCGATCGTGAGGGCAACCTGATCGATGATTTCTTATTCTTAGATTCAGACCGTGTAATACATGTCATCAGTGCACCTTCACCAGCGGCTACGGCTTCGCTTGCGATAGGGAGTGAAATTGTGCAAAGGGTACTCACTAAAATTTCATAAACCAATCAATTGAATAACTTTGTAATCCGGCCTGAATGACCAATAAAATAAGGGGTTTTCCTTCTCTGAAGTAATGATGCCGATATGTTGAGGGAAGAAAATTCAGCGAAGCGTCTTATTTTGCAAACCGAACGATGTTCAGTCGGGTGAGTTATTTTAAGCCACAATAGATT
>JABDLW010000270.1 GCA_013001805.1 Saprospiraceae bacterium
TATACCACCTCGGCGGTCAGTGAGTAATTCCCCGCGGGCATATTTCTCAGTTGCGTGTCATTGCTACCATTGGGCACGCCCCACTCGAACGGGGCTGCGTTATCCAAACGAATGAGTTGATGACCAATATATAATTTTACCAGCCGGACAAAGCGCTTGTCATTAAAATCAACTTTCACATAAACATCATCCCCTACGGCAAAGTTTTGCTGGGTCGGAGCGATGAAATAAGCTACCTCATTGCATATGAATTTCACGTCCAATGACGCAGAAGAATCAGCGGCACTCAATGAGATATTACAGATCAGGATTGCTAGAAAAAGAAAGGTACTTTTCATTGCTTGAGTTTAATAACAAAAAAACCGGTATCGAATAACAGCCTGATCGCCTGGCTGCTGGCTTTCATAGATCTGTGAGATGAGGAGTGTAATTGTCTGTGGCGATCTCGTATTTAACATTTTCTTAACAGAAACATCTGTGCAGTCTTGACTGGCTTTTTCTCTAAGTACTGTTGGCAATCATCTATTGATTGTTAAGAAATTGGGAATTCACTTGAATAATGAAAAAAAGAAATTATGCCATGCATTCGAATACCACAGCAACTGAAAGAAATACTCCCGAGACTAGACATTCAACCGTATTTTCTTGTCACCTTACTCAGCACAGTACTCGTATTCAGTCTTCCGGCACAGACTCTGATGGAAGTGGAGGGAGGAATTAAGGTAGGAGATGTCAGCGAAGCCAATCCGGCACCGGGCACCATCCGTTTTAAGGATAATGGCTTTCAGGGTTGGAATGGCTTTACCTGGTTAAAATTAGGAGGGTTTAAGATCTATGGAGAGGTAGTCGATATCGATGGTAACCATTATCATACCGTGAAGCTGGGAAATCAGGTTTGGATGGCCGAAAACTTGCGTGCCCTCCACTATAATGATGGTACGGATATGCAAATCCAAAATGGGCAGTACATCATTAACTTTGGAGCACCGGGCACTGCCCATTACCCTAACAATCAAGCGTCTACACTCCCAATTTATGGGACTTTGTACGATTTTTATTGCATCGAAACAAACAAGTTATGTCCTACCGGTTGGAGCGTACCCAGCAATGCACAATGGGAGGAATTAATTAACTTTTTGGGCGGAACCGAAGTGGCAGGAACTCCAGCCAAAGAGACCGGTACGGAACATTGGGCTGCTGGAAATACCGGTAATAATGAGAGCGGTTATACTCTTCGGGGAGCTGGTCGTTGGCATGAGACACAAGGAGAGTCGATTGATTTCAAAAGCAATGCCTTTCTTTGGTCTCGAACCAGTATTACCTTCCCATATTTTACCCATGCAAGTGTCGTAACATCTCAGCTGGCACAAGCACAGGCAAGTAGCAAGCTTCGCGGATGCAGTGTAAGATGTGTTAAAAACGTGCCCTTTTGAGCTGATTGTCTAGCAATATGGGAAGTTGGAAATATCTCAGCATCACCATCATCTGTTTTCCAGCCAGCGCGAAAAAAAAGGATCATAAACAAACCAGCGCAATTTATCGTCCTTCCGTTCCTCGTAAATAAGTTCGTGATCCAACAGCACATGTACCGCCTGGTGGGCCGAAGATTGAGCCAGGTTGTATTTTTGAAGAAACTCTTTGTTTGACACACTCTCGACTGAATTTTCATGAGCAATTCCTCTAAGACATTTCCATTGGTTCCTACTTAAGGTGGACTGCAATTGCAAAAAACTTTGTTCGAACGTATAAAGCACTTCGGATTTGATCTCCTCAACTTGCTTTGGTCCGATTTCTTGATGTCGTTTTGCAAATAAGCGGTTGCAGAAATATTGTGTATGGTAGGTATGTATTCTTGTCCAGTCAATTATATGTTCTACTACTTCCATCGATATTTTCTGTTTAGACCCGCGAAACTTTTTGAGAATAAAATCTGCATAAATTTGCGGATCAAGTGGATGCAAATGCATATGATCAGTGGCACTAAAAAATGGCTTCTTGGCATCGGAAAACAACTCAAGAAGTAAATGCCGTTGGCTACCTGAAAAAATAAAATGGGTATTGGGAATCTTGTGTAAATACCCTCTCAGTGTCGCATCTATATTGCTAGGTACTTCGTAGTTTGAGATTTGCTGAAACTCGTCCACGGCAATCTGAACGCTTTGATCAAGACCACCAAGCATCTCCATAAGAATGTCCAGAGAGGATTGCACCTGCTGCCGGTCGTGGACTTGCACTTCAATGGTCGGCAGATTTGTTGCCGGATCAAAAGTAAGGACTGGTCGGAGGGCACCAAAATACTTACCTATTCTTGCTATAACTCCTTTTTTTGATTTCTCTACTGCTGCTATTGCTGCGCTTATCAACTTGGTCATAAACTCCTGATCTGAACGGGTATTCTGAACATCGCAGTAGATAGTCATTACATTCCTGCGCTTATTTAACACCTGATGAAGATGATGAATAAGGCCAGATTTTCCTAACCGTCGCATGGAATATAGGAGCACGTATCGATGATTATCAAATGCCTCCAAAAGCTTTGACAATTCAGTCTCACGGTCACAAAAATAGGCAGGACCTGCATAGTGATAGGTAACAAATGGATTTTCCATATTATTCACAATAAATGAACCATAATTTATGAAACGTAATTTATGCATCATATATTATGAACAAAACGCGGAAGAGTGAAAAATATTTTGTTTAACTTTTGTGTTAAAATGTTAAACAAAAAACGAATTCCATAGTTATGACATATAACTAAAAGAAACGTACTATGAAGACTCATTTAATTTTCCTTTTGCTGGCCGGTCTAACCCTTATGACATCATGTGAGAAGGATGATGAAGCCTCACCAGCCAGCAAGACCATAGTGGATATTGCTATAGCAGATCCACAATTTTCCACCTTGGTTTCAGCTTTGGAACGAACTAATCTGGTATCGACCTTACAAGGACCTGGACCCTTTACGGTTTTTGCACCCACCAATACTGCATTTTCTCAGTTGGGAGTTGACCTGGCCGCATTAACGGATGCTGAATTGACCGACATCCTGCTCTATCATGTAATACCCGGAAAGGTCGCTTCAAACGATCTGATTGAAGGTCAGACTTATGCGACAACGGCTTCCACAAATGCTCCCGGTGGAAATCAACTGTCCGTTTTAATCGAAAAATCAACATCCGGGGTTCAACTTAACGGAGCAAGTAGTCTGACAACTGCTGATGTTTCGGCAGATAATGGTATAGTGCATATAATTGATGCAGTGATCCTACCATTGGACATCGTGGGACACGCTAGTGCCAATAGCAATTTTACCACGCTAGTTAACGCTTTGGCCACTGCTCCCGGAGACTTGGTAAATGTCTTGTCTTCGGATGGCCCTCTCAGTGTTTTTGCACCCTTAAACAGTGGCTTTGCTGCCATAGAGTCTACAGTGGCCGCACTTACGCCCGACCAACTCGCAACCGTCTTGACTTATCATGTGGTAGGGAATGCCAACGTGAGAGCTGCCGACTTGACCGAAGGTATGCAGGTAGAAACTGTGAGTGGACAGACTTTTGTTGTCGGTTTGGAAAATGGTCCCATGCTCACCGACCAGACCGGTCAAATATCAAATATCCTGCTCACTGATGTGCAAACCACGAACGGGGTAATTCACGTATTGGAAAGCGTGATCATTCCAAACTTGTAGAAAATTCATAAGGTTTTGATAGGTTTTAGGGGCACCTTCTAAAGGGGTCCCTTTTATGTCAAAGAAAAGCCTTACTAATAAAATTCACCAAAATGCCAGAGTACTCCGGAGGGGTCGTGCATAAAACATTCCCTACCCCAATCGTAGTTTTTTATCGGGGTGAGCCTGACATTCTCATACTTCAGGTGTAGTCCCAGTTTTTGCAGTTCATCCCAATATCTTGGCACATTGTCTACCTCCAAAAATACCATCAAATTATTGATCCAGTCTTTTACATAGTAATCTTGAAGATAAAATCCCAACTGTGGCCCGATCACAAAATATGACATGTCTAGTGAAATGACCCGTTCCTCAAAACCCAGGTCGCTATAGAACTTTCGGGAGATATCAAAATCCCGGGCACCGATAAATGTCCGAATGGATGTAACTTGATGTTTCAATGGCTTTTCTTTAATTCACCTCCAAAGTACGACTAACTGCGGATCATTTTGCCCGCATTTTATTACCTCTTTTCTCGTGAGTGACTTCAGCCCATCCCAAAGCCTCCATCAAGGGTGGAATGTACATGCCAAAGCGGCCCCGGTAACCTTTCCTCAATCCATACCACCCTCCGACAGGGTTTTTAGTGGAACGGCCCCAGTGTTCGACTGTATCCGGCTTGGTTTCCTGTTTCTCGTCCTTGCTTCCCAGTTCCATCCACTCACCCCTTTCCTTCAGCATCCGGTGCAAGTCCTCCAGACACCGGATATCATAATGTAAGATCGTCTTTCCGACCGTACAAACCAGTACTTCGGCTCCATCTTTTTCATCGATGTGCATAGTGTATTCAGATGATTGTGGAGGAGTTTTCAATGTAAGAGGTTTTTCTTTAGTACCGATTTTCTTTCTGAAATCCATTTTTTATATCTTTTTTTGTTGGTAATCTCTGATAATATTCTCTAAATTATTTAATCCCGGCAATTAACTCAGCCTCTTTCTTAATGTCGTGAGCAAATTGTTCAAAGGATTGGTCAAAGGATGGAATTAATCCCGCATAAAGCGGAAACATCAGCCCTCCAATTTTCTCAACGATACTGAGTGTAATACCTCCTTCCGGATGGGACACAATCAAATAGATCCGATTTCCCTTCCCGTCACCCCAGACCAGCTTATGTTCTGGTTCGAATTCTTTCACTCTCAGTTTAAATGTACGTTCTGGATCGAGCGATGACCTGAGCCGGATTTTTTGGCCTTCTGCAATCTCCCCCTCCAGACTTAAAACTGTTGAGTTCCATCGGGGATAGTCATCCGCGTTGGTGAGCAGAGCCCATACAATAGATG
>JABDLW010000283.1 GCA_013001805.1 Saprospiraceae bacterium
CCTCAAGAATACCTTCCTCCAGATCCATTACTTTATGAACTTCGCAAAACGCAGACAAACCACGTCGCTTGAGTTTTTGTAACATTTCTTTTTCAAGCAAGTCACTGCCTTGAGAATTTAGGTCGGGTTGGTCGGTTATGAGTCGAACAATGGTCAGGATTCCATGATTTTGACCCATGGCCTCCGCTAACTTTACCAATTCCATTCGGCTTTCCAGATTCTTCACAAATAAAAGTAACATGGGACGCCAATTGCGGGCATGGATACTTCGCTGACTTAACTTCAGCAATGAAAAACGAGTCATTAACATCCAAAATCCGGCAACAACATCACCCCACTTCTGCTCCAGCGATCGCGAGAAAAGCCAAAAAAGTAAGAGCAATTCCAATCCTAGTGAGAGCAGACAAGCCAGCGGATTGATCAGATACATAACTCCTATTGCCCCTAAAGCTCCCAGCATGGAGATGTACCACGGAATTTTTATCCTGGGCCGGTAGCTTGGTTCGGCCACCAGTGTTTCAATAGCTGCGCTTAGATTGATGGCAATATATAGGGTTAGAAACAGCACCGAGACAAATTGGGCCACTGTATTTAGGTTGCCAAGAAAAACAGCGGCAAGGGCAATAATCCCGCTAATCCAGGTAGCTACCGTCGGTTGACCGGTTTTACTTAACTGAGAAAGAAATTTGGGAGCAAGGCCATCCATAGATAAGGCTTGCAGTACCCTGGGTCCACCGAGGATACTACCAAAAGCCGAAGACAAGATGGCTCCCCAAACCGCAGGGATGACCAGAATGCTTCCAAAAAGAGCAATATCGGTCCAAATGGAAACCCCCGCAGTGGGATCGGCGAGTTGCTCAAAACTCAGAATGTCGGAAACCGAAAGAAGAACCGGAATTAATAGATAAATCGCTAGTCCTGAGACCACAGCTCCGATCGTTCCAAGGGGAATAGATTTTCGGGGATCTCTTAAGTCTCCGCTTAGTCCAATGCCGGCCGTAAAACCGGTCACCGCAGGAAAAAATACGGCAAACACGTACCAGAATCCCTCTGGTGCAGTACGATAGGTTGGTGACCATTCCGGTGTGCGCAGTTCATGTGAAAAAACCCCAATGATTAATGCCAGGATCGATAGGCCAACCAAAATCATAATGGGAATCTGAGATTTCAGTGTCAAGGTGGCGCTCTTACCGGAAAGGGCCGTCACGATTATGATGAATACTGCAGCCAATACTTGAATTGAATATGCCGGCAGTTCGGGCCAGAAGACCAGTATAGCTTCTGCCAGACCAAAGCAGTAAAAAGTAACACTTAGCGTACGGCATAAATAAAGCGGGATGCCAATGGCTCCACCTGGTTCCAAACCCAGGCTACGGGACACCAGGAAATACTCACCGCCGACACCGACCTGAATATTGGTGGCAATCGCACTCGCACTCAGTCCGGTGATAAATGTAATGCTGCTTGCTACAATGACAATCAGAATGGTTAGACCCAGCCCAACATTACCCAGCACCCAGCCAAACCGCAAATACATGATCAGGCCGAGAATTGTGAGGATACTTGGCGTGTAGACACCCAGGAAGGTGCCGAACTTCTTGGAGGCAGGCGCTTGGTCGGAGGACATACTTTAAGTTAGGGAATTTTTGGATTAGAGATTGGAGAGATTTGAGGTGTGTTGTAGTGATAAATGCAAGAATTAGCCGACGCACAAGCAGTCGTTTAAATTGTCCGCGAATGGACGCGAATTTACACGAATGAGTAATTGTAAGGCCACTAGGTCGCGAAGGCTCAAAGGAGGTTTATTATTGTTTTTACAATTAGTTCGAGTGCTACAAAAAGATTTGAGATACGGTAATAAGAAATGCTGCCGGCAAGAAGTTATGTAAATAATGTAATGTTGAAACTCGGTCAGGTATGAAATGAGTTGGAAAAAACACCTTAGGGTCTTGGCGCCCCAGTGACAAAACCCAGGCACCAATTAGCGAAAATTAGCGTAATTAGCGGATCTGCAAAAGTCTTTTATTTTGTCCACGAATGGTCGCGAATTAACACGAATGGGTGATGAATAAAACAATGCATTTAATTGTAAGGCCACTAAGTCGCGAAGGCTCAAAGGCGGTTTATCGTTGTTATGATAAGGAGCCGATTACCACAAAGATTGATGCCCGGAATAAAACATTTGCGTAGTTAGCGGATCTGCAAAGTCTTTTGATTTGTCCGCGAATGGACTCGAATTTACACGAATGAGTAATGAAACAGTGATGCATCTAATTGTAAGGCCACTAAGTCGCGAAGGTTCAAAGCTGATTTATCACTTTTAATTAGCGAAAATTAGCGTAATTAGCGGACCCCCAAAATGGTATCTTGTGTATTATATTTAGACACATGAAAATTCAGCCACTATTCATTTCACAATTCGCATCACTAATATTTGGGATCATCCTGGTACAGGGATGTCAGCAAAATATTGATCAACCATACCCCTATCGCACCTGGTCCCACTACAATGGAGACAAGATGGGCTCTAAATACTCAGCGTTGGATCAGATTAACCGGAATAATGTCAGGGATCTGAAAATCAAGTGGAAATTTAATACGGGCGACCTGCCGGAATCTGCTTATTCAAACATGGAATGCAATCCCTTGATAATCGATCACGTCGTTTACCTTACCTCACCCACCATTGCCGTGATTGCTGTGGATGGTCCAAGTGGCACAGAACTTTGGCGTTATGAAACACACCCTGGTTTAAAAAATCGAGGTACCAGCCGGGGGCTAGCCTACTGGGAGAAGAATGATACAACCCGGCTATTCTTTAGCAAGGGTAATTATTTATATTGCCTGGATGCACAAGAAGGTGAGCTTATCAGCACCTTTGGCCAGGAG
>JABDLW010000289.1 GCA_013001805.1 Saprospiraceae bacterium
CTTGAAACTGATTGTGAACAAAGTAATCACAATGGTACCCATTCCCGCCATTAGAAATATTTGCCACCACTGCATTTCTACCTGATAAGCAAATCGTTCTAACCATTTGGTTAGTAAATAGTAAGAAAAAGGGATAGCCAGCACAAAACCTAACATCGCAAGGCGAATAAAATCTTTGGACAGTAATCCCACCAGAGACCCCATGGATGCTCCTAATACTTTTCGAATACCTATTTCTCTGGTTTTTTGTTCTGCGACAAAATTAATTAAGCCTAAAAGTCCCAGGCAGGAAATAATAATAGAGATAATGGCAAAGAAATTGGTCAGCTTTCCAGTCAACATCTCGCTCCTGTATCGTTGACGATATTGTTCGTCCACAAAATCGTAATGCAAGGGAACATCCGGTACCACTTCTTTGAATATCCACTGCACGGCTGCGATAGCATCTGGCACTTTTCCCTCTTCAGCCTTTACAAATAAGTTTCCAGCATTGTCCTGTTCCAGTAGAAAACCTGCCGGTTCAATTCTTTCGTAAAAAGACCGGTTATGAAAATCCTTTAATACTCCAATTATTTGCCGGGGTTTTCCCCACCACTGGATAGTCTGACCCACCGGATCACCTTCTAACTCCATAATTTGTATGGCTCTTTCATTAAAAACGATATGCGTCGTATCGTGGGTTTGATCTTTGCGGTAAAACCGGCCGGTTGAAAGTGGAATGTTAAACACTTCCGGAAAATTGGAAGCAGTCCAGAGTATGCTGAATTCGATATTTGCCTGATCAGGTCTTTTCGCCGGCCAGGAGACACCACTGGTTGATGCCTGCATATTATGTGGACTGGGTCCGGCAACCGTTACTCCTGAGATTGCCTGATCTGATTCCAGGGCTAGCTTGAGCACATTATATTTTTCCGTGACTTTGCCATCCTGATGGATAGTCATCAGATTGTCTTTATCAATGCCCAGATGCGCGTGCTGTATATATTGTATTTGTGAATGCACAACCATAGCTCCGACAATCAGCAATAGAGACAAAGTAAATTGGACTACTACCAGCACCCGTCTAAATGAAATATCACCGACTTTTTCGATCACTTTGCCTCTCAGCATGTGGATGGGGCGAAATGAGGACAACATAAATGCCGGATAGGCCCCGGCCAATATTCCGGTGGTTATCGTAATACCAAACAAAGTTATCCATAAAAGCGGATCACCGAAGTCCAGGTGAAGCGTTTTTTGGGTGAGCTGAGAAGCAGATGGCAATAGAATTCCGGCAGCTATGAGAGCAAGAATTACGGAAATACCCGTGACTACAAATGCTTCGATGAGAAATTGTGATATTAATGCATTGCGGTTAGCACCAATCGTTTTTCTTACACCAACTTCCTTGGCGCGGTTTGTTGCTCGCGCTGTAGCGAGATTTACAAAATTAATGCAAGACACAATCAATAGCAATAAAGCCGCGACAGAAAATAACCGCACATATTCGATCCGGCCACCTGATACCTGAGCCTGGGCGTCAAAGTCTCCAAACAAATAGTCTTCAGAAAATTTTTGTAAGAAACACCCTTCCTTCCGATCACCTTCCTGATGGGATTGAAATATTTTCTGCAATTTATCACCGACTAATTTAGGATTTACCGAAGCATCGGAAAGCAAAAGTGCTCCCTGCATACCATTATTTGACCATTCCAGCATCCACTCATTGGCATCGAGATGTGCCTGAAAACTAAATACAAAATCATTTTGCAGCGAGGAACGCTCAGGGAAATCTGCATAAATTGCTTCAATGGTAAAATCACCATTGTCATGGATGTGCACGGTTTTACCCAGTGCCATATTTTGCCAGGAAGGGCCAAAGAGACGACTTGCCAAACTCTCAGAAATGGCCATGGCATCTACCTTTTTGTCGAGCTGATCTATATCACCATGAAGTATGGGAAATGAAAATGCACGGAAATAATCAGCATTGGCAAAAGTGCCCGGAGCCCTAATGACCAGGTCATCAATCTGCAGGTTGTCTTCAAAGGCATGACCAATCGGCATATACGCATCTACCTCGGGCAGCTCCTCGACCGCAGCCTTTAACATGGGATAAGATATCCCACGATAAACGTCCAATGCATCGCCCTCTAGCGGAATGGTCCTTTTTACCCGGTATAGCCGGTCTTCATTCTGGTGAAATTTATCGATGTTTTGCTCATCGTTGACCCATAATAACATTAAAAAAACAGCCGTTAGCGCAATAGATAATCCGAGAATATTGATGGTGGAATGTAATTTTTGCCTTTTAATATTTCTAAAAGTGATTTTCAAATAATTGCGGAACATAAAGCTAAAATTAGGTTGAACAAAGCTGAAATTACGAATGGCAAAAGGCCTTAGATAATTGGTAACCTGATACCAGTAGATGAGGTTGGCTCGTAGTGTACTTGATTCTTCGCAGCAGATGATATACTTTTCCAATAAGTCACCTTCGACTTCTTCGGCCAGATCATCCCGGATAAACCACAACAAGAATTGCTTGGCAATTTTTGGGGGCTGGGGCTCTTTGTCCCGGCTACCCATAGCTAAACTGACCACCGGAAAAACCCGGATACTGACTCCAAAGCGATAATCTCAAATTTCGCGTGTCATTCAGGACCCGATGACCCAATGCGGTAATTTTATAAATCCTTTTTCTGCGTCCACCTCTCCTGGCC